>JADGIB010000397.1 GCA_019683665.1 Solirubrobacteraceae bacterium | reverse complement strand
GCTAGGCCGCCGGCTCGCCGAGCGCCGCGAGGACGAGGTCGTCGTGCTCGCTGGGCTTGACCTTGCGCAGGACGTCGGTGACGACGCCGTCGGCGTCGATGACGAACGTCGTGCGCTCGTTGCCCCAGTACGTCCGGCCGTACATCGACTTCTGGACCCAGACGCCGTACGCCTCGGCGACCGCGTGGTCCTCGTCGGAGAGCAGGCGGAAGTTCAGCCGCTCGGCCTCGGCGAACGTCTTCAGCTTGCGGACCGGGTCGGGCGAGATGCCCAGGACCGTCGCCCCGCGGGCGTCGTAGTCGGCGGACCGGTCGCGCACCCCGCACGCCTGGACGGTGCAGCCGGGCGTGCTGGCCTTCGGGTAGAAGTAGACGACGACGGGCCCGCCCCGCAGCGACGAGAGCGTCACCGGCTCGCCGTCCTGGTCGGGCAGCGTGAAGTCGGGGGCCTGGTCTCCGGGCTCGATCATGGCCGGAGCCTACTCCGGCCCGGGCCGCGGCGGCCGCCCGCCGGGCGCGTCACTTCAGCAGCCGCGACAGCCGCCGGTCCTTGAGGACCTTCCCGCCGGTCTGCTCGGCCGGGCAGTAGCACATGACGTAGTCCTCGTAGTGGACGGCCTCGATCGTCGTCCCGCAGCGCGGGCACGGCTCGCCCTGGTGGCGGTGGACGAGGAGCGGCATCGGCAGCTTGTCGGGGATCGGCAGCTCGATCACGTCCTCGTAGTGCTCGATCGCGCCGCCGAGCGTCGCCACGATCGCGACCCGCAGCGCCTGCGCCTCCTCCGCGCCGAGATCGTCGCCGCGCTTGAACGGCGACAGGCGCGCCCGCCACAGGATCTCGTCGACCCACGAGCGGCCGATCCCGGCGATGACGCGCTGGTCGCGCAGCAGCGAGTGCAGCGGCCGCGGCGCGGCGAGCACCGGGCGCAGGTCCTCGGGCGGGTCGGGCCACGCCTCGGGGCCGAGCGCGGCGAGCGCGTCGTCGGCCTCCAGGTCGCCGCCGCGCAGGACCTTCACCCACGCCGCCTGCCTGGTCCCGAACTCGCGCAGGCGCAGCTCGCGCCCGTCGGCGAGGCGGACGAGCAGCCGCGAGGTGCGGTCGCGCAGGGACGCCCGCTTGTCCCAGAGCTGCAGCCGCCCCGCCGACATGAGGTGGATGAGCAGGTGGAGGTCGCCGTCCACGTCGACGACGAGGTGCTTGCCGATCCGGCGCACCCCGGCGATCGCGCGGCCGTCGAGCGCGCTCAGCGGCGGGTCGAACGTCTTCAGGGCGTTCAGCCCGGGTGCCAGGGTCGACTCGATCGCGACTCCGCGCAGCGCCGCGTCCAGCCGCCGCGCGGTGATCTCGACCTCGGGCAGCTCGGGCATGGACTGCGAGAGTACCCCGACCGCTCAGCGGCCCGGCAGCGACAGCGCGACGAGCTGGCGGTTCGTCCGCGTGCCGCCGCCGTCGAGCGCCGTGCGCACCCCGGCGATCGCGCGGACGCGGCGCACCCCCTGACGCCGGGCCGCGTCCAGCCACGCGCGCGGCACCGCGAACGGGATGCGGCGCGACCGGCCGGCCGGGATCTCGATGCCGGCGAAGCGGGCGAGGACGATCCGCGGCCCGCGCGCCGACGGCGGCGTCGCCCCGGGCGCCCGGCGGGCCCGCACCGAGCCGGCGACCGTGCAGTCGCGCCCGGCCGGGCAGCGGACGGTCAGCACGCCCCGGCCGCGCGGCGACAGCCGCACCGGCGCGACGACGCTCGCGCCGCGCGCCCGGCCGGCGGGCGCGCCGGGACCGGCGTCGTCGCCCCCCCCCGGGGCGCCGCCGTCGGGGGTCGGCGTCCCGGTCGGCGTGGCCGGGACGGGCGTCGGCGCCGGCGGCGGCGCCGGGGCGGTGCGCACCCGGAACGGGACGTCGTCGAGCGAGGGCAGGAAGCTCCCGAACCCGGTGAACGTCGCGCGCGCGAAGTGGCGGCCCGGGTCGGAGGGCGCCCGCAGCGCGCAGCTCGCGGTGCCGTCGGCGCGCAGCGGCACCTGCTGGCAGCCGGCGACGTCCTCGAAGCCGTCGAGCACGAAGTCGACCGCGCCGCCGCCCGGGTTCGGCGCGACCGTCGCCGTCCACGTCACCGCCCCGCCCGCGGGCGCCGGGTCGGGCGAGACCTCGATCGTCGTCACCGTCGGCGCCCCGCTGCCGGTGCCGGTGAGCGCGACCGCGTGCGGGCTGCCGGGCGCGTTGTCGACGAGCTGCAGCGTCGCCGACTTCGGCCCGATCGAGGTCGGCGCGAACGCCACGTTCAGCAGGCAGAAGTCGTTCGGGTTGATCTGCGGCTGGCAGCCGGCCGGGTCGATCCAGAAGTCGGCCGCGCTCGGCCCGGTGATCGACATCGCGCTGATCGTCAGCGGGGTCGTGCCGCGGTTCCAGATCTGGAAGAGCCAGTACCAGGTCGAGCCGACCGGCCACGTCCCGTAGTCCTGGGCCTGTCTCATATACACAACTCCGAGCCCACGAGACGGAGCTACAACTCGT
>JADGIB010000396.1 GCA_019683665.1 Solirubrobacteraceae bacterium | reverse complement strand
GAGCTTCATCGGGTCGGGCTCTCCTTTCGGGTCGGGGGTCGGGGTCAGCGGGGCATGCGGCGGCGCATCGTCGCCAGCAGGGCGAAGGCGGCCAGGAACGCCAGGACGGCGAACGCGAGCGCGACGATCGCCAGCACGTCGGAGCCGTCGTCCTCGGCGGCCTGGGCGGCGGCGACGGCGCCCGCGCCGGCGCCGGTCGCGGCGCCGTGCGCGTCGAAGCCGGCGCCCTCGACGACCTGGACGGTCGCGGCCGGCTCGGGCGACTCGGGGCCGCCGATCCAGCGGACGACCTCGCCGTCGTCGTAGGTCTGCAGGGCCTTGAACGTCAGCGTGTCGCCGGGCTTGCCCGGGACCGGCATCGAGAAGCGGAAGTCGCGGAACTGGTGGCGGCCGATCCGCCCGTCGCCGCGGCCGCTGCCGGTCCAGGTGAGCGTCGAGACGGCCTCGGTGATCGGGCCGTCGGGGGTCTCGATCGGCGTGTCGAGCTTCGTGAACTCGACCTCCGTCCTCCAGCCCGGCTCGGGCTCGTAGGAGACGCTCGTCACGCCCGGCGGCAGCTGCAGCTGGACCTTGACCGTCGCCGAGTCGTCGCGCTCGTTCGGGACGCGGGCGGTGAGGACGGTGTAGCTGTCGGCCGGCACCTGGGCCGGCTGGATCGTCACGTGGGCGCCGGCGACGGCCGGCGCGGCGAGCGCCCCGGCGAGGACGGCGAGGATGGTCAGGCGTCTCATGCGATGGGCACCTCGATGCGTTGCTCGTACTGGTCGAAGTCGGAGACGCGCACCGCGACGTCGAGCGTCCAGTCGCCCGGGACGCCGAGCAGCGCGCCGGTCGTCGTCACGTAGTGGCCCGGCCCGGCCTTCGTCAGCTCGACGTCGATCGGGCCGATCTCCCGCTCGGGCTGGACGGCGCGCAGGCGGACCTCCACGGCCTCGTCCCACTGGCTGCCGTCGGCGGGGTCCAGCAGGTACAGGTGGATCTCGTTGGCGCCGACCGTCGCCGGGTCGACGGTGATCTGGAGCTGCGCGGGGCCGACGGTCGTCGTCTCGGTCACCGGCCCGCCGGCGGCGCGCACCGTCGACGGCGGGTAGGAGCTGAGCGCGGCGGTGACGCCGAGGACGGCGACGACGAGGACGACCTCGGCCCGCAGCGCGCGGCGGACGGCGACCCCGGCGGCGCCCGTGCGCCGCCGGGCGGCGGCGATCGCGCGCAGGCGCGGGATCGAGGCGCGCCGGTGCCAGGCGCCGACGGCCACGAGCGCGGCCAGCAGGACGGTCTTGGCGAGCACGGCGCGGCCGAACGCGGTGTCGACCAGGTGGCGCACGGCCCCGACCTCGACGACGGCCTGGGCGACGCCGGCGACGGTGAGGACGGCGACGGCGCCGAGCGCGACCGGCGAGAAGCGGGCGAGCGCCGCGGCCAGCAGCGGCGCGCGGCGGTCGGGCTCGTGCGCGCGGGTGGCGGCCGGCAGCGCGGCGACGAGGACGACGAGGCCGCCGGCCCACAGGCCCATCGCCGCGACGTGGACGGCGTTGGCCGGCAGCAGCAGCCAGGTCGGGTCCTGGCTGGCGGCGTGGCCGCCGACGCCGGGGACGAGGACGAGGGCGGCGGCGAGCGCGACGAGCGCCGCGGCCGCGGCGGCGGGCGGTCGCGCCGCCCCGGGCCGCAGCGCGACCGCGGCGAGCGCGGCGACGGCGAGCCACCCCACGACCGACAGGCCCCACACGAGGCCGACGCGCGTGTCGAGGGTCGTGGAGACGAGCTCGACCGCCTCCCAGGCCGAGACGCCCGCGGCGACCGCCCCCTCGAGCACGACGACGGCGGCGGCGCCGAGGGCGCCGGCGACCCCGGCGCCGGCGAGCAGCACCCGCAGCCTCCGCGCCAGCGCGGCGGCGGCCGCGGGCTCGGCGCCCGCCTCGGCCGCCGCCCGCGGCCAGCACCACAGCAGGAAGCCGAGGCCGCCGACGAGCATCGCGATCGCCGCGAAGGCCAGCCCCTTGGCGACGCCGAGCGCGACCTCGGTCACCGGCCCGGCGTCGGTGCCCTCCAGCAGCTCGGCGACGGTCGCGCCCGTCCCGCTCGCCTCGCCGATCGAGAACGTCGATCCGCCGCTGACGACGTGGCCGTCGGTGGACAGGACCCGGTAGGTCGCCGTGTACGTGCCGTTCGGCAGCGACGGGCGCAGCCGCACGGCGATCCGCTCGCGCGCGTCGCCGGGGTGGAACGCGTCGCCCTCGTCGACGCGCTCGCCGGCGGCGTCGAAGACGCGCACGGCGCCGAAGCTCCCCTCGACCGGCTCGTCGAAGCGGAACTCGACCTGTGCGGGCCGGCGCTCGAGCACCTCGCCGCGCGCCGGCACGACCTCCTCGAGCTGGGCGTGCGCGGACGCGGCCGCCGGGACGGCGAGGACGACGGCGGCCACGAGCGCCGCCGCGGCGAGGAGGCGGCGGATCACCACGCGTCCCGGGCCGGCTCCGCCCCCGCCTCCGCGGCCGGGCGCCCCCCCCCGCGGCC
>JADGIB010000050.1 GCA_019683665.1 Solirubrobacteraceae bacterium | reverse complement strand
GGAGTCGTGACGAGGTGGGCGCCGTCGCGATCATCGAGGCGGATCCGGATCTGGCCGAGGGCCTGGCGCCCGCCGACCGCGAGACGGCGGCGCGCCGCCTCGTCGCGCCGACGGCGGAGCTGGCGGTCGGCCCGTGGACGCCCGCGGACGGGGACCCGGCCGAGTCGCGGGCGCTCGGCGCGCTCGTGCTCAGCGGGCTGCTGACGCGGACGATCACGCTGGAGGGGCGCACGACCGGCGAGCTGCTCGGCGCCGGCGACGTCCTGCGCCCGTGGGACGTCGAGGACGTGCCGCCGAACGTGCGCTTCGAGGTGCGCTGGTCGGTCCACGCGCCGGCGCGCCTGGCGCTCCTGGACCGCCGCTTCGTCGTCGCCGCCTCGCACTGGCCGAGCGTCCTCGAGGAGCTGACCCGGCGGGCGGTGCGGCGCACGCGCTCGCTCTCGCTGCAGCTCGCGCTCGGGCAGGTCCCGCGCATCGAGGGCCGGCTGCTGCTGCTGTTCTGGCGCCTGGCCGAGCGCTGGGGCCGCGTCACCCCGGAGGGCATCCACGTGCCGCTGCGGCTCACGCACGAGACGCTTGCCGCGCTCGTCGCGGCCCGGCGGCCGTCGGTCACGAGCGCCCTCGGCCGCCTGTCGGCGGCCGGGCTCGTCCGCCGCCGCGACGGCGGCTGGCTCGTCGACCGCGCCGTCGAGGGGCAGATCGCCGAGTACCTCGGCGCCCGCGACGCGGTGCCGCCGCCGCGCGGCGATCAGGCGATCGCGAGCTCCTGAGGGACCTCGTTGGCCTTCTCGCTCAGCCGGCCGAGCGCCTTGCGCAGGATGCGCGAGACCTGCATCTGCGAGCAGCCGATCCGCTCGGCGATCTCGGTCTGCGTCATGTCCTCGACGAAGCGCAGGTAGAGGACGCGGCGGTCGCGGTCGTCGAGCACGTCGCGCAGCTCGCGCAGGCCCGCGACCTCCTCGGCGAGGTCGAGCCGCTCGTCGTCGTAGCCGATCGTGTCGGCGACGGTGCGGTCGCCGTCGTCGAGGCGGCCGGCCGGGGCCTCGAGCGAGGTCGCCGCGTACGCGCTGCCGGCCTGGAGCGCCTCGAGCACCTCCTCGAGGTCGATCCGCAGCTCGGCGGCGATCGCCTGCGGGGTGGGGGAGCGGCCGTCGCGCGCGACGAGCCGGTCGACGGTCTTCGTCACGGCGAGGACGCGCTCCTGGAGCGGGCGCGGGACGCGCATCGCCCACGAGTGGTCGCGCAGGTAGCGGCGGACCTCGCCGTACATCGTCGGGATCGCGTACGTGCGCAGCGGCACGCCGAAGCTCGGGTCGTAGCGGTCGACGGCCTTCGTCAGCCCCAGCCAGGCGACCTGGTGCAGGTCGTCCTCGTGGCCGCGGGCGTTGTAGGCGGTCGCGACGCGGCGCACGAGCGGCGCCATGCGGCGCATGAGCTCCTCGCGGGCCGCCTGGTCGCCGCTGCGGCGATAGCGGTCCAGGAGCCATTGCTCCGATACGGGTGCGGCGACGGGCATCGTGGTGGTTCCCCTTCAGTTCGGCGGGCGCGGACGTGGTCGGGCCGAGCGGTCCACGGTCGGCGCGCGGCGAGCGCGCCGCCGGTCCCGTCGGGTGAACTGGCGAGGCGGCCCCCGTCCGCACCGTGCCAGCCCCGGTCCGGTCGGCGACCTTGGTGAGGGGCGTACCCGGGTCGCCCGGAGGCCATGCGCGATGCCCGCTCGTTCGTACACTGCGCGCCCGCATGCGGATCTTCAGCGGCATCCAGCCCACCGGGCGCAAGCACCTGGGCAACTACATCGGCGCGATCCGGCGCTACGTCGAGGGCCAGGATCAGGCCGCCGAGTCGATCTACTGCGTCGTGGACCTCCACGCCACGACGGTCGCCTACGACCCCGCCGAGCTGCGGGAGCGCCTCTACGACACGCTCGCGATCCTCGTCGCCGCCGGCCTGGACCCCGAGCGCTGCATCCTCTTCCGCCAGTCCGACGTGTCCGCGCACCCGGAGCTGTCGTGGCTGCTGTCGTCGGTCACCTCCTGGGGCGACCTGAACCGCATGCACCAGTTCAAGGACAAGTCCGCCGGCCAGCGCGAGCTCGTGTCGGCCGGGCTGTTCACCTACCCGGTGCTGATGGCCGCCGACGTCCTCGTCCACCGCGCGACGCACGTCCCGGTCGGCGACGACCAGCGCCAGCACATCGAGCTCATGCGCGACATCGCCGAGCGCTTCAACGCACGCTTCGGCGAGGTGCTCGTCGTCCCCGAGGGCACCTACCCGCCGGTCGGCGCCCGGATCATGGACCTCCAGGAGCCGACCCGGAAGATGTCGACGACCGGCGGCACCGCCGAGGGCACCGTCTACGTGCTCGACCCGCCGAAGACGATCGAGAAGAAGATCAAGCGGGCGGTCACCGACTCCGACGACCCGCCGGTCATCCGCGCGGGCGCCGACAAGCCCGGCGTCACGAACCTCCTGGAGATCCTCGCCGCCGCGCGCGGGATCACCCTGGCGGAGGCCGAGGCGTCGATGGCGGACGCCCGCGGCTACGGCGACCTGAAGGCGGCGACGGCCGAGGCCGTCATCGAGCTGCTCACCCCGGTGCGCGAGCGCTACGAGGAGCTGCGCCCCGACGAGCGGCGCCTCGAGGAGATCCTGGCCGTCGGCGCCGAGAAGGCGGCGGCCAGCGCCGCGCCGGTCATCGCCGACGTGCGCGAGGCGATGGGCGTCGGGCGCCCGCGCTGAGGCGCGCGCGTCCGGGGGCGACCGGTCCCGCCGGTACGGTGTCGTCGATGTCCGTCGCGACGGATCTCGAGCTCGACCTGGACGTCTTCAGCGGCCCGTTCGACCTCCTGCTCGCGCTCGTCCTGCGCGAGGAGGTCGACCTGCTGGAGGTGCCGCTGGCCGACATCGTCCTCGCCTACCTCGACCACCTCGACGCGCGCGGCGAGCTCGACCTCGAGCAGGCGACCGAGTTCCTCGTGCTCGTCGCCGCGCTGCTGGAGCTGAAGTCGCGGCTCATGCTCCCCCGCGAGGAGGAGGAGCTGCTTGAGCTCGACCCGGGCGAGGCGGCCGAGGAGCTGCTGGCCCGGATGCTCGAGGCCAAGCGCTACCGCAGCGCCGCCGACGACCTGCGCGCGCGGCTGGAGGCCGAGGAGGGCATCCGCTACCGCAGCGCGCCGGCGCCCGCGTGGCTGAAGCGCCCGAGCCTGGACGAGCTCGACGCGGTCTACGACCCGGCCCGGCTCGGCCAGGCGATCGGCGCCCTGCTGAAGCCGCCGCCGGAGGTGTCGCTGCACCACGTCACCGTCCACGCGGTCACCGTCGAGCAGCGCCTGAAGGTCCTGCGGCGGCTGCTGGGCCGCGCGCGGACGCTCTCGTTCGACGAGGCGGTCCGCGGCGCCGACCGCGTCACCGTCGCCGTCACCGTGTGGGCGCTGCTGGAGCTCTACAAGCGCGGCGAGGCGACCTGGCACCAGGACGAGCCGTTCGGCGAGATCACGATCGTCGCCCAGGACGAGCCCGCCTGGGGGCGCGAGGAGCAGGCGGCCTGATGTCGGAGCTGGCGCGGGTCATCGAGGCGCTCCTGTTCCTGTCGAGCGAGCCGGTCTCCGCCGACGACCTGGCCGAGGCCGTCGACGCCCACCCCGACGAGGTCGCCGAGGCGCTCGACGAGCTGCGCGCCGCCTACGCGCCCGGCGCCCGCGGGCTCATCGTCAAGGAGGTCGCCGGCGGCGTCACGCTCGCGACCGACCCGGTCGCCGAGGCGGCCGCGCGCCGGCTGCTGGCCCGCCCGCGCACCCCGCCGCTGACTCCCGCCCAGGCCGAGGCGCTGGCGATCGTCGCCTACCTGCAGCCGGTGTCGCGCCCGGAGATGGCCCGCATCCGCGGCGTCTCCTCCGACTCGGCGACGACGACGCTCGTCGAGCGCGGCCTCATCGAGGAGGCCGGCCGCTCCCAGTTCGGCGCCGTCCTCTACCGCACGACGCCGCTGTTCCTGAAGCTGTTCGGGCTGAACTCGCTCGACGACCTCCCCGACCCGTCCCAGTGGGACCCGACCCCGCAGGAGGAGGCCGACCTGCGCGAGCGGCTGCTGCGCGCGGGCGAGCAGCGGGCCGGGGTGGCGCCCCCGCCGCCCGCGCCCTAGGCGCGCCGGGCGCCTGCGGCGGCGAGCTGGCCGCAGGCGGCGGCGATGTCGCGGCCGCGGGTGAGGCGGACGGTGACCGGGACCCCGTGCTCCTCGAGGACGGCCCGGAACGCGTCGATCGCCTCGCGCGAGGAGCCCTCGTACCCGGTGCCGGTCGGGTTGTAGGGGATGAGGTTGACCTTGAACGTGAAGCCCGGGCCGAGGAGCCGCGCGAGCTGCAGCGCCTGCTCGTAGCGGTCGTTGACGCCGGCGAGCATGACGTACTCGATGAAGACGGGCCGGTTCGTCGCCTCGTGGTGGCGGCGGCAGGCGGCGAGCACGTCGGCGAGCGGGTAGCGGTCGTTGACCGGCATGATCCTCGAGCGCAGCGCGTCGTCGGGGGCGTGCAGCGAGAACGCGAGCCGCAGCGGCATCCCGCACGTCGTGATCCGCTCGATCCCGGGCAGCCAGCCGACGGTCGAGACCGTCGTGCGCCGGTGGGTGATGCCGATGTCGGGCAGGCGCGCGGCGGCGGCGAGGACGTTGTCGACGTTCATGAGCGGCTCGCCCATCCCCATGAACACGAGGTGGTCGACCGGCTCGATGCGGCGGAAGTGCAGGACCTGGTCGAGGATCTCGCTGGCGGTCAGGTTGCGCCCGAACCTCATCGTCCCGGTCGCGCAGAACGTGCAGGTCAGCGGGCAGCCCGACTGGGAGGAGACGCAGACCGAGCGGCGCCCGTCGCGGTAGCGCATGAGCACGGCCTCGACCGGCCGCCCGTCGGCGGTGTGGAAGAGCGTCTTGACCGTGCCGTCGCGCGCGTGGGCCTCGTCGACGACGGTCAGCGTCGAGAACGGCACCCGCTCGGCCAGGCGGTCGCGCAGCGCCCGCGGCAGGTTCGTCATCTCGTCGTAGGAGGCGGCGCCGCGGGCGGCCCACTCCCACACCTGGCGCGCGCGGTAGGACGGCTGGCCGTCGAGCTCCTGCTGCAAGATCTCGAGGTCCATGCGCCTCTCACGGTACCTGGCCCACTCGGGCGTCTCCTCGCGGCGGGCCGCCGAGGAGCTCATCCGCGCCGGGCGGGTGACGGTCGGCGGCGAGGTCGTCACCGACCCCGCGCGCGACGTCGACGCCTCCAGCGGGGTCGCGTTCGACGGCCGGCCCGTCGCCCCGGTGGCCGAGCCGGTCGTCATCGCCGTCCACAAGCCGCGCGGGGTCGTCTCGACCGCGCGCGACACGCACGGGCGGCCGACGGTCGTCGGGATGGTCCGCTCGCGCCGGCGCCTGTACCCGGTCGGGCGCCTGGACGCCGACACGACCGGGCTCATCCTCCTCACCGACGACGGCGAGCTCGCCCACCGCCTCACCCACCCGCGCTACGGGGTGCCGAAGACGTACCGGGCCGTCGTCGCCAACGCGCCGGTGGGGGAGGCGGCGCTCGAGCGGCTGCGCCGCGGCCTCGTGCTCGACGACGGGCCGACGCAGCCGGCCGAGGTCCGCCGCCTGGCGCCCGACACGGTCGAGCTGACGATCCGCGAGGGGCGCAAGCGCCAGGTGCGGCGGATGCTCGACGCCGTCGGCCACCCGGTCCGCCGGCTGACCCGGGTCCGCTTCGGCCCGCTGCGCCTCGACCTGCCCGAGGGCGCGCACCGGACGCTCACGGCGCGGGAGGTCGAGGCGCTGCGCGCGCAGCCAGCTCCGCCACGACGTCCACCGTCGCGGCGACGTCGGCGTCGGTCGTCCGGAAGTTGACGAAGCACGCGCGCAGGCAGTCGGCGCCGTCGACGTGCGCGCCGGCGAGGTAGACGCGGGCATCGGCCTGGACGGCGGCGACGAGCCGCGCGTTGTCGGCGGTGCGGTGGCGGAAGCAGACCGCCGACAGGACCGGCTCGCAGGCGAGCTCGAGGTCCGGGTGGTCGCGCACGAGCCCGGCGAGCAGGCGCGCGTGGCGGAGGTTGCCCTCGATCGCGGCGCGGACGGCCGCCGCGCCGTGGACGGTGAAGGCCAGCCACAGCTTCAGCGCCCGCAGCGGCCGCGAGTACTCGAGCGTCTGGTCGACCGCGTGCGGCTCCTCGGCCTCCATGTGCGGGATGTAGGCCTCCTGGTGGGAGAACGTCGCGTGCAGCGCGGCCGGGTCGCGCATGAGCAGGATCGAGCACGCCTTCGGGACGAACAGCCACTTGTGCGCGTCGACGGTGGCCGAGTCGGCGCGGTCGAGGCCGGCGAAGAGCGCGCCCGCCGTCTCGGTCGCCGCCGCCGGCAGCCCGTAGGCGCCGTCGACGTGCAGCCACACGCCGCGGGCCGCGCAGACGCCGGCGAGCGCGTCGAGGCGGTCGACGGCGCCGGTGAGCGTCGTCCCCGCGGTGGCGACGACGGCGACCGGCACGATCCCGGCGGCGCGGTCGGCGTCGATCGCCGCCGCGCACGCCTGCGGGTCCATCGCCCGGCGCGCGCCGGCGACCGGGATCGCGCGGACGTGCTCGGACCCGATGCCGAGCACCTCGGCGGCCCGCACGACCGAGTAGTGCGCCTCGGCCGAGCAGTAGAGCGCGAGCCGCCGGCCGGCCAGCCCGCGGCGCCGCGCGCCGGGGACCGCGCGCTCGCGCGCCGCGGTCAGCGCGGTCAGGTTCGCGAGCGTCCCGCCGCTCGTCGTCACCCCGCCGCACGGGCCGAAGCCGACGAGCTCGGCCACCCAGCGCACGACCTGGCGCTCGACGAGGTCGGCGCCGCCGGCGCTGACCGCGACGTTCACGTCGTGGGCGGCCATGAGCGCGTCGCCGAGGACGCCGATCTCCAGGCCGCTGGAGCCGACGTAGGCGAGGTAGCGGGGGCGCGGCTGCTCGATCGAGGCGTCGAGCACGCGGTCGGCGAGCTCGAGCGCGGCGACGGCGTCGATGCCGCGCTCGGGCAGCGGGCGCTCGAGCCGCTCGCGCAGCTCGCCGGAGATCGGCGGCTGGCCGTCGCGGGCGCGGTCGAACCCGCGCCAGCTGGCCAGCAGCAGCCGCTCCAGCGCGGCGAGCGCGGCCTCGCGGTCCTCCAGCGCGAGCAAGCTCACGCCCGCAGCCTACGCCCGGATAGCATCCGCGCGCCATGCGCCTGTTCGCCCTCCGTGGAGCCACCACCGTCGCCGCCAACGAGGCGGACCAGATCCTCGCCGCCACCACGGAGCTGATGGAGGCGATCGTCGCTCAGAACGGGCTCACGCCCGACGACGTCGTCTCGTGCATCTTCACGGTCACCGACGACCTCGACGCCGCGTTCCCGGCGACCGCCGCGCGGCTGATGGGGTTCGAGAAGGTGCCGCTGCTCTGCGCCCGGGAGATCCCGGTGCCCGGCTCGCTGCCGCGGGTCATCCGGGTGCTGCTGCACTTCTACGCCGAGCCCGACCACGAGACCCGCCACGTCTACCTCCACGAGGCGCGGGTCCTGCGCACCGACCTGGAGTCCGCCCAATGAGCCGTCCGCAGTTCTCCCAGCGCGTCGAGCGCCTGCCGCGCTACCCGGCCGCCCCCGGCTACGCCTGGAAGGGCGACATCGCGCGCCTGGCCTCCAACGAGTCGCCCGACCCGCCGCTGCCCGAGGTGCTCGAGGCCGCGCAGGCCGCGCTGGCCGACCTCAACCGCTACCCGGACCCGACCCACGGCCGCCTGCGCGAGGCGCTGGCCGACCGCTACGGCGTCCCGGTCGAGCGGATCGCGATCGGCAACGGCGGCAGCGACCTCCTCATCGCCGCGGGCGACGCGCTCCTCGACCCCGGGGCGGAGGTCATGTACGCGTGGCCGTCGTTCTCGATGTACCCGCACATCGGGCAGGCCGCCGGCGCGACCGAGGTGCGGGTGCCGCTGAAGGACGACGTCATCGACCTCGACGCGATGCTGGCCGAGATCACGGCCGCGACCCAGCTCATCGTCGTCTGCAACCCGAACAACCCGACGTCGACGGCGCTGCCGCTGCGCGACATCGCGGCGTTCCTGGAGCAGGTGCCCGGCCACGTGTGGGTCATCATCGACGAGGCCTACTGCGAGTACTCGCTGCTCGACGACCCGGACGCGTCGCTGGAGCTGCTGCCGCGCCACCCGAACCTCGCCCTGCTGCGGACGTTCTCGAAGGTCTACGGCCTGTGCGGGCTGCGGGTCGGGTTCATGCTCTGCGGCTCCGGCGAGCTGTGCCAGGCGCTCTACGCGGTGCGCCAGCCGTTCGCGGTCAACGCCGTCGCCCAGGCCGCCGCGGTCGAGGCGCTCAGGCACCAGGACGCGGTCGCCCAGCGCGTCGAGCGCGCGATCGCCGCCCGGCTGCAGCTCGACGAGGGGCTGCGCCGCCTCGGGATCGAGCCGCTGGAGTCGCACGCGAACTTCTCCTGGTTCCGCGTCGGCGACGGCGAGCAGGAGCGGGCGATCGTCGACGAGCTCGCCCGCCGCGGGGTGCTCGTCCGCTCCGGCACGGCGCTGGGGGAGCCCGGCTACCTGCGCGTCACCTACGGGCAGCCGCACGAGAACGAGCGCTTCCTGTCGGAGCTGGCCACGCTCCTGTAGTAAGCTCGCGCCAGCCATGCGTAGCCGGCCCGCCATCCGCTCCTTCGCCGACTACGCCTATGCCTACGCCTACGCCTGGCGATTTCGCTAGGCGCTCGGCCGCACCTTGCCGTCCCGGGATGGGGCCCGGGCTCCCCGGCTCGCCGAGCGCCGCAGCGTTGAACCCGTCCCGTGACCAGGTGTAGACAAGGAACGACAGCATGTTGATCGTGATGAAGCAGACGGCGACCGAGGAGGAGGTCGCGGCGGTCGTCGAGCGGATCGAGAGCGTCGGGGCGCGCGCGCACGTCAGCCCCGGCACGGAGCTGACGCTGATCGGGGCGATCGGCGACCGCGACCACGTCGCCCGGCTCGGCCTGGAGGGGTTCCCGGGCGTCGAGCAGGTCGTGCCGATCCTCAAGCCGTACAAGCTCGCCAGCAGCCAGCTGCGCGGCGGGGCCCGCACGACGCTCGAGATCGCCGGGCGCAGGGTCGGCGGCGACCACTTCGCGCTCATCGCCGGCCCCTGCACGGTCGAGTCGCGCGAGCAGCTGCTGACCGCCGCCGACGCGGTCCACGCCGCCGGGGCGACGATGCTGCGCGGCGGCGCCTACAAGCCGCGCACGTCGCCGTACTCGTTCCAGGGCCTCGGTCAAGAGGGGCTGCGGCTGCTCGCGGAGGCGAAGGCCCGAACGGGGCTGCCGATCGTCACCGAGCTGATGGACGTGCGCGACGTCGAGCCGCTGGCCGAGGTCGCCGACGTCGTCCAGATCGGCGCCCGCAACATGCAGAACTACACGCTGCTCAGCGAGGTCGGCCGCGCCGGGCTGCCGGTCATGATCAAGCGCGGGCTCGCCTCGACGCTCGAGGAGCTGCTCATGAGCGCCGAGTACGTGCTCAAGGAGGGCAACGAGAACGTCATGCTGTGCGAGCGCGGCATCCGCACGTTCGAGAGCGCCTACCGCTTCACGCTCGACATCACCGCGATCCCGGTGCTCAGGGAGCTGTCGCACCTGCCGGTGATCGTCGACCCCAGCCACGCGCCGGGGCGGCGCGACTGGGTCGAGCCGCTGTCGCTGGCCGCCGCGGCCGCGGGCGCCGACGGGATCATCGTCGAGACGCACCCGCAGCCCGACGAGGCGATCTGCGACGGCCCGCAGCAGATCCCGACCGACGGCTTCGCCGAGTACGCGCGCAAGGTCGCGCGGGCGGCCGAGCTGGCCGGGAAGGTCACGACCGTCCCCGCCGCGGCGTAGCGGCGGGATCGCGGTGCGCGTCGCGGTCATCGGCACGGGGCTGATCGGCGGGTCGGTCGGCCTGGCCGCCCGCCGCCGGCTCGGCGCCGAGGTCCGCGGCGTCGGGCCGGAGGCCGAGCGCGCCGTCGAGCACGGCGCCGCCGACGTCGCGTGCGCGTCGATCGCCGAGGCCCTCGACGGCGCCGAGATCGCGTTCGTCGCCACCCCGCTGGGCATGCTCGCCCGGACGGTGGCGGAGGTGCTGGCCGCGGCCGGGCCCGACTGCGTCGTCACCGACGTCGGCTCGACGAAGACCGCGATCGTCGCCGCCGCCGACGACGACCCGCGCTTCGTCGGCGGCCATCCGCTCGCCGGCGGCGAGGCGGCCGGCGTCGAGCACGCCCGCGCCGACCTGTTCGAGGGCGCGGTCTGGTACCTCACGCCCGGCCCGTCGACGACCGGCGTCCTGTTCGAGCGCCTGCACCGCGCGCTCGTCGCGCTCGGCGCCCGCCCGGCCGCGATCGACCCCGACGTCCACGACCGGCTCATGGCCGCGGTCTCGCACCTGCCGCACGTCATCGCCAACGTCCTCGTCGCCCAGGCGTTCCGGGCCGTCGACGACGGCGAGACGCTCCCGGCGACCGGGCCGGGGTTCCGCGACGCGACCCGGATCGCCGGCGCGAACCCGCCGCTGTGGGCCGACATCCTCATCGCCAACCGCGAGGCGCTCGTCGCCCAGATCGACGAGGCGGTCGCCCGCCTGGGGGAGGTCCGCGCGGCGCTCGCCGCCGGCGACCGCGACACGGTCCTGCGCCTCCAGGCCGCCGCCCACGAGGAACGGCGCGCGCTGCTGGAGACCCACCTGGCCGGCGGCCCCGAGCGCGAGCTGCGCGTCGCCGTCCCCAACCGCCCGGGCGTCATCGCCGAGATCGCGCTGAAGCTCGGCCGCGCCGGCATCAACATCTCCGACATGGCGCTGGCGCCCTCGCCCGACGACACCCAGGGGGAGGTGACGCTGTGGGTGGCGGAGGCCGACGCGGAGCGCGCATCCGCCATGCTGGCGGACCGATGAGGTTCGATCCCGCCCCCCGCCTGCGCGGCAGCCTGGTCGCGCCGCCCGACAAGTCCATCTCGCACCGCGCCGCGCTCATCGCGGCGATGGCGACCGAGCCGGTGCGCATCACCGGCTATCTCGACGCCGCCGACACGCGCTCGACGCTCGAGGCGGTGCGCCGCCTCGGCGCGTCGGTCGAGGCCGGCCCCGGCGCGCTCGTCGTGCGCGGCGTCGGCCTACAGGGCGCGCGGCCGACCGGCGGGCCGATCGACGTCGGCAACGCCGGGACGCTCATGCGGCTGCTGCCCGGCTGGCTGGCCGCCCAGGAGGGGCGCTCGTGGACGCTCGACGGCGACGCGTCGATCCGCCGCCGCCCGGTCGACCGCATCGCCGAGCCGCTGGCGCGGATGGGCGCCCGGATCGAGGCGACCGACGGGCGCTTCCCGCCGTTCGCCGTGCACGGCACGCGCCTGACGGCGATCCACTACGAGCTGCCGGTCGCCAGCGCCCAGGTGAAGTCGTGCGTCCTGCTCGCCGGCCTCAGCGCCGACGGCGCCACGACCGTCACCGAGCCGGCCCCGAGCCGCGACCACACCGAGCGGATGCTGGCCGCCGCCGGGGTCGCCGTCCAGCGCCACGGCCGCCACGTCACCGTCCAGGGCGGCGAGGCGCTCGCGCTCGACCGCGTCCACGTCCCCGGCGACCCGTCGAGCGCGGCGTTCTGGCTGGCGGCGGCCGCGATCGTCCCCGGGGCGGAGCTGACCGTCCGCAACACCGGCACGAACTGGACCCGGACCGGCTTCATCCGGATCCTCGAGCGGATGGGCGGGATCGTCGAGGGCGAGCTGGAGGCCGCCGACCCGCCCGGCGTCCCCGCCGGCGAGCCGGTCGCCGACCTCGTCGCCCGCCACGCGCCGCTGCGCGGCACGGTCGTCGAGCCCGAGGAGGTGCCGCTGGCGATCGACGAGCTGCCGCTCGTCGGCCTGCTCGGCTGCTTCGCCGAGGGCGAGACCGTCGTCACCGGAGCGCAGGAGCTGCGGGTGAAGGAGTCCGACCGCATCGCCGCCGTCGTCGGGGCGCTGAACGCGCTCGGCGGCGACGCCGAGGCGACCGAGGACGGCTTCGTCGTGCGCGGGACCGGCGGCCTGCGCGGCGGGGCGATCGACTCCGGCGGCGACCACCGGATCGCGATGCTCGGCGCGATCGCCGGGCTCGCCTCGCGCGAGGGGGTCGAGGTGCGCGCCATGGAGGCGGCCGCGGTCTCCTACCCGGGGTTCGCGGACGATCTGCGTACGCTCACGGGCCGATGATCGTCGCGATCGACGGGCCCGCCGGGGCCGGCAAGTCCACCGTGGCGCGCGCCGCCGCGCGCGCCCTCGGGTTCCAGTACCTGGACACCGGGGCGATGTACCGCGCCGCCGGGCTGGCCGACGACCCGGTCGCGGCCGACATCCGCCTCGCCGACGGGCGGGTCCTGCTCGACGGCCGCGACGTGACGGCCGAGATCCGCACCCCCGAGGCGAGCGAGCGCGCCTCGGTCGTCGCCGCCCGGCCCGAGGTCCGCGCGGCGATGGTCGCCAAGCAGCGGGCGATCATGGCCACCGGCGACTGGGTGGCCGAGGGGCGCGACATCGGCACCGTCGTCGCGCCCGACGCCGAGCTGAAGGTCTTCCTGACCGCCGACCCGCGCGAGCGCGCCCGCCGCCGCGCCGCCGAGCTGGGCCTCGACGTCGAGCACGTCCTGCGCGAGCAGGCGCTGCGCGACGAGCGCGACCGCACCCGCGCCGCGAGCCCGCTCGTGCCCGCGCCCGACGCGATCGAGCTCGACACGACCGGGCTGACGATCGACGAGGTCGTCGACCGCATCCGGGAGCTGGCGGGATGCTGAAGGTCGCGGTCGTCGGCTACCCGAACGTCGGCAAGTCGTCGCTCGTCAACCGCCTGTCGGGCACGCGCGTCGCCGTCGTCCACGAGCAGCCGGGGGTGACCCGCGACCGCAACGAGGTGCCGTGCGAGTGGAACGGCCGCCGCTTCGACCTCATCGACACCGGCGGCGTCGACTTCGAGGACCTCGACCCGCTGGCCGGGTCGATCCGCGAGCAGGCCCAGGCCGCCCTCAACGACGCCCAGGTCGCGGTGCTCGTCGTCGACGCCCAGGCCGGGCTGCGCCCCGGCGACGAGGAGATCGCCGACCTCCTGCGCCGGTCGCGGATCCCGGTCGTCGTCGCCGCCAACAAGGTCGACGGCGTCGGCTCGATCCCGCTGGCCGCCGAGTTCTGGGCCCTCGGGCTCGGCGAGCCGGTCCCGGTGTCGGCCGCCCAGGGCCTCGGCACCGGGGACCTGCTCGACCGCGTCGTCGAGCTGCTGCCCGACGAGGAGGAGGTCGCCGAGGAGGAGGACGCCCTGCGCCTGGCCGTCATCGGCCGCCCGAACGTCGGCAAGTCGTCGCTCGTCAACCGCTTCCTCGGCGACGAGCGCGTCATCGTCTCCGACGTCGCCGGCACGACCCGCGACGCGATCGACCTCCCGCTCGAGGTCGACGGCCGCCGCGTCATCCTCGTCGACACCGCCGGCATGCGCCGCCAGGCGAAGGTGACCGAGTCGGTCGAGTACTACACGGCGCTGCGCTCCCAGCGCGCCGCCGAGCGCGCCGACGTCGCGATCGTCGTCTGCGACGCCACCGACGGGATCACCGCCCAGGACCTGCGGATCGCCGACCTGGCGATGGGCGCGAAGTGCGCGACGCTCGTCGTCCTCAACAAGTGGGACACGCAGGCCGGCACCGCCGACGAGGTCGGCCGCCGGCCCGAGCTCGACCACGAGCGCGCCCGGGTGGCCCAGAAGCTGCGGCTGCGCCCGAAGGTCCTCACCGCCTCGGCGCTCACCGGCCGCGGCGTCGCCCGGGTCATGAGCGAGGCGCTCGCGCTCGGCGAGCGGATGCGCACCCGCGTCCCCACCCCGGACTTCAACCGCTTCCTGTCGGAGATCGTGCAGGAGCGCCAGCCGCCCGCCCGCCAGGGCCACCGGCTGAAGCTCGTCTACGGCGCCCAGACCGGCACCCGGCCGCCGCGCTTCGCGATCCAGGTCAACTCGCGCACCCGGGTGACGCGCGACTACGCGTACTTCATCGAGAACCGGCTGCGCGCCCGCTACGGCTTCGACGGGGTCCCGCTCGTGATCGACTTCAACGAGCGCCGGGAGCGGCGTGGCGCCGCCCGTTGAGGCCCTCGTCCGCCGCCGCCGGCTCGTGGCGGCGGCCGCCGCCGTGCTGGCGGCCGTGGCGCTCGCGGCCGGGATCCTCGTCGCCGCCGGCGGGTCGGGCCCGCCGATCGCGACCGGCGCCGCGCGGCTCGTCCCGGCCGACGCGCTCGTCTACGTCCACCTGTCGACCGACGGCGACCGCGACGCGGTCCGCGACGGCGAGCGCCTCGGCGAGCGCTTCCCGGCCTGGGAGGGCCTGCGCGACGCGGTCCTGGCCCGCCTCGCCGTCGCCGGCACCGACGAGCAGGTCGGGGCGTGGCTGGGCGACGAGATGGCGCTGGCGCTCGTCGGCGGGGACGGGGACACGGCCGGCTCGCTCGTCCTGCTCGAGGTCGGCGACGAGGCGCGGGCGCGGGCGTTCGTGGCCGAGGGGGCGCGCAGGAGCGGCCCGGCCAAGCGCTACGAGGGCGTGACGCTCGCCCGCTACGGCGCCGTGTACGCCGCGTTCGTCGGCGGCTACGTCGCCCTCGGCCAGGAGGAGACGCTGCGGAGGGCGATCGACCTCGACCGCGGGCGCGACGGCGCGAAGGCGCTGGCCGACGACCCGACGTTCGCCGCCACGAGCGCCGGCCTGCCCGAGGACCGCGTCGCCGACGCCTACGCGACCGCCGACGGGCTGCGGCGCCTGCTCGTCCCCGCCGGCGGGCTGCTCGGGATCGCCGGCGTCGTCTTCGACCGGCCCGGGCTGACCGGCGTCGCCGCCGCGCTGCGGGTCCGCGAGCCCGGCGCCGAGCTCGTCGTGCGCAGCCGGGTGCCGGGCCGCGCGGCGCGCGAGTTCACGCCGTCGCTGCTGGACGCCGTCCCCAAGGGCGCGATGGCCTACTACGGCACCCGCGGGCTGGACCAGAACCTCATGCGGCTGCTGGCGTCGGCCGGGACCGAGGCGCTCGACGAGCTGCTGGCCGACGCCCGCGCCGCGCTCGGCGACGACGGGGCGGCGGCCGTCCGGGCCGACGTGCTCGAGCTGCTGAGCCGCGAGAGCGCGCTCGCGCTGCTGCCCGGCGTGCCCGCCCCGACGCTGCTCGTCATCGCCCGCGCCGAGGACCCGGCGGCGACGCGCGCCGCGCTCGCCCGCCTGACCGAGACGCTCGAGCGGGTCCTCGAGGGCGCGCGCGTCATTCGCGAGGACGACGTCACCCGGATCGTCACCGGCGGCGCCGAGCTCGACCTCGCCGTCGTCGACGACCGGCTCGTCGTCGCGACGTCGATGCGCGGGATCGCCGCCGCGCGCGACCCCGACGGCGGGATCGGCGAGGCCGAGGCGTTCCGCGCGACGGTGGGAGACGCCGACGCGCCGGTGACCTCACTAGTCTTCCTCGACTTCAACCAGCTCCTGACGCTGGCCGAGCAGACCGGGCTCGACGACTCGCGCGCCTACCGGGAGGTCAAGGCCGACCTCCACCGGCTCGCGGCCGTGGGCGTCCGCTCGACCGGCGCCGGAGAGGACCCCACCTCGGAGATCCGCTTCCAGATCCCATGAGCTACGCCGACAACGAGTACCTCTTCACCTCCGAGTCCGTCACGGAGGGTCATCCCGACAAGGTCGCCGACCAGATCTCCGACGGTGTCCTCGACGCCGCGCTCCGCGACGACCCGGGCTCCCGCGTCGCGTGCGAGACGCTCGTGAACACCGGCCTGGTCGTCGTGTCGGGCGAGATCACGACCGAGACGTACATCGACATCCAGGACGTCGTCCGCGAGACGATCCGCCGTATCGGCTACGTGGACGCGGATCTGGGGTTCAGCGCCGACAGCTGTGCGGTGATCAACGCGATCGACAAGCAGTCGCCGGAT
>JADGIB010000049.1 GCA_019683665.1 Solirubrobacteraceae bacterium | reverse complement strand
CCGGTCGAGGGCGCGGTCGCGCTGGCCGAGCTCGTCCAGGGGCCGCAGGCGGCGCTCGACCTGCTGCGCGACGTCTGGGTCGTCGAGGACCTCGCCGGCCTGCCCGCCGGGTTCGCCGGCACGGCGGTGACGCGGACCGGGCGCGCCTGGTCGCCGGCCACCCGCGAGCTGCGCCAGGTCCCGTCCGGCGGGGCCGAGCGCGTCCTGGCCGAGCGCAACCGCCGCGACCGGCTCATCGCCGAGTCCGAGCGGGCCGTCCAGGCCGAGCAGGAGGCGCTGGCCGCGGCCGAGCGCGCCGCCGAGCGGGTCGCCGCCGCCGACGCCGCCCGCGAGGAGGCCGACCGCGCCGCCCGCCAGGCCGACCGTGAGCGGTCGGCCGCCGCGGAGGAGCTGCGCCGGGCCGGCTGGCTCATCGAGCAGCGCCGCAAGGCGCCGCAGGAGGGCGCGGCCGCCGTCCGCCGCGCCCAGGTCGAGGGCGAGCTGGCGGCCGAGCGGCGCACCGCCGAGCGGGCCGCCCGCGAGCGGGCCGAGCGCACCCGGCGCCTCGAGCACCTGCGCGCCCAGCGCGCCGGCGACGAGCGGCTGCTGCCGCAGGCGCGGGCGCTGGCCGAGACGCTGGGCCGGGTCGCCGCCGCGGTGGCCAACCGCGTCGAGGCGCTCGAGGCCGAGCTGGCCGCCGACCGCGCCGCCGGCGAGGGCGTTGCCGAGCGGCTGCGCGCCTGCGCCCGCGAGGAGGCCGAGATCCAGCAGCTCCTGCGCGAGCGCGGCGAGGCGGTGACCCGGGCCGAGGTCCGCGCCCAGCAGCTGCGCGACGCCGAGGCCGAGGCCTCCCAGGAGCTGGCGGCGCTGGCCGAGAAGCTCGGGCTCGAGGCCGAGCCGGCGCAGGAGCCGCTCGACCCGCAGGAGGCCGAGCAGCTGCGCGCCCGCATCGAGCGGCTGGCCAAGCGGCGCGAGCAGCTCGGGCCGGTGAACCCGCTGGCCAAGCAGGAGTACGCCGAGGCGGTCGCCCACGTCGAGGAGCTCGAGGCCCAGCGCCAGGACCTGGAGACGGCGCTGCGCGAGCTCAAGCAGCTCATCCGCGACACCGACCGCGAGATCCGCGAGACGTTCGAGGCGACGTTCAAGGCGGCGGCGAAGAACTTCGAGGAGCTCGCCGCCCAGGTCTTCCCGGGCGGCCGCGGCCGGCTGCGGCTCGTGCGCGAGGACGCGGGGCCGCGCCCGGTGCTCGGCGGGGCCGAGGGCGAGGGCGCCGAGGCGGCGACGGAGGCCGCGATCGAGGCGGCGGCCGAGGCCGAGGAGGCCCCGGTCGACGACGACGACGACCTCCTCGGCGTCGAGATCGAGATCACGCCGGCCGGCAAGTCCATGAAGCGCCTGACGCTCCTGTCGGGCGGCGAGAAGTCGATGACGGCGGTCGCGTTCCTGTTCGCGGTCTTCCTGGCCCGCCCGTGCCCGTTCTACATCCTCGACGAGGTCGAGGCCGCGCTCGACGACCTCAACCTCGAGCGCTTCCTGTCGCTGCTGACCCGCTACGCCGACCGCGCCCAGTTCATCGTCGTCACCCACCAGAAGAAGACGATGGAGGCGGCCGACTGGCTCTACGGCGTGTCGATGGGCGGCGACGGCGTCTCGAAGGTCGTCAGCCGCCGGCTGCCGAAGAAGCGCGACGCCGAGCCGGCGCCCGCCGAGGCGGCCTGAGCGGCGTCCGGCCCGCGAGCGTCCGGCCCGCCGGCCGGCCCGGCGCGTGCGGGCGTCGTCGATCCGTCCGCTGCGTGACCGATCTCCCATCGCGGACGCGTTCGCTCTGCGAACATGACGCCCATGTCAACTTTGTCCCATCATCCCGACCTGGGGACCGTCTACGTCGGCCCGTCGCTGGCGCGCTCCCTCGTGAAGGTCGCCCTCGCGCTCGCCGCCGCCTCGCGCTAGGGATCAAGCACCCCTGCACGCACGGTCAGGACGCGCCGTGCCCGGGGCCGTAGCGTTCGGCGCGGTCCCAGAGGAGGAGAGGAAGAGGCATGAGCCTGCAGGAGCTCGAGGTCGTCCGGTCGATCCTGCGCGAGACGGACCTGGCGCTGGCCGGGCCCGTCGACGCCGCGCGCGCGAACTTCGAGGCGATGCTGGCGGCGGCGCCCCTCGACGAGGCGATCGCGTTCGAGGAGACGACCGTCGGCGGCGTCCCGGCGCTGCGGGCCACCCCGCCCGGGGCCAGCGAGGAGCGCGTCATGCTCTACCTGCACGGCGGCGCGTTCGTCATCGGCTCCGCGCACGGCTACCGCGCGTTCTGGTCCGGCCTGGCCCGCGACACCGGCGTCACCGGCATCGCCGTCGACTACCGGCTCGCGCCCGAGCACCCCTTCCCGGCCGCCGTCGACGACGCGCTCGCCGCCTACCGGGCGCTCCTCGACGAGGGCCGCCGGCCCGGCCAGATCGTCGTCGCCGGCGACTCGGCGGGCGGCGGGCTGGCCGCCTCGCTGCTCGTCGCCGCCCGCGACGCGGGGCTGCCGATGCCCGCCGGCGCGCTGCTGCTGTCGCCGTGGGCCGACCTGCGCTGCGACGCCCCGTCCTACGAGAGCAAGGCCGCCGAGGACCTGTCGCTCACCGCCGAGGACCTGCGGGCGAGCGCGGACCGGTACCTGAACGGGGCCGACCCGGCCGAGCCGCTCGCCTCGCCGGTCGAGGCCGACCTGTCGGGCCTGCCGCCGCTGCTGATCACCGTCGGCTCGTGCGAGATCCTGCTGGACGACGCCGTCCGCCTCGCCGCCCGGGCGGGCCACTGCGGCGTGCGGGTGACGCTCGACGTGTGGCCGCAGATGCCGCACGTCTGGCAGTCGTTCGCGTTCATGCTGTCGGAGGGGGCCGAGGCCAGCCTGGACGCCACCCAGTGGCTGGCGCGGCGCCTGGAGGAGGAGGATCGATGAGCGCCATCGAGCGCGACGTGGACGCCGTCGTCATCGGCGCCGGGTTCGCCGGGCTGTACGCGGTCTACAAGCTGCGCGAGCTCGGCCTCGACCTGCAGGGCTTCGAGGCCGCCGACGGGGTCGGCGGCACGTGGCGCTGGAACTGCTACCCGGGCTGCCGCTGCGACGTCGCGTCGATGGAGTACTCCTACAGCTTCGACAAGGAGCTCGAGCAGGAGTGGACCTGGAAGGAGCGCTACGGCGCCCAGGAGGAGATCCTCGCCTACCTCGAGCACGTCGCCGACCGCCACGACCTGCGCCGGCACTTCCGCTTCGAGACGCGGGTGACGAGCGCCGTCTGGGACGACGACGCCGAGCGCTGGGTCGTCGAGACCGACCGCGGCGACCGGGTCCGCGCCCGCTTCCTCATCGCCGCCTCCGGGAACCTGTCGCTGCCGAACACGCCGCCGTTCCCGGGCATCGACCGCTTCCGCGGCCGGGTCGTCCACACCGGCACGTGGCCGCGCGAGGGCGTCGACGTCTCCGGCAGGCGCGTCGGCGTCATCGGCACCGGCTCCTCCGGCGTGCAGGTCATCCCGATGCTCGCCCAGGACGCCGAGCACCTCTACGTCTTCCAGCGCACCCCGCACTTCGTGGTCCCCGCGGCGAACCACCCGCTCAGCGAGGAGTACGTGCGCGAGACGAAGGCGCGCTACGACGAGTTCCGCCGGGAGTGCTGGCAGACCCCGTTCGGGTTCCGCCTGGAGGTCAACCCCAAGAGCGCGCTGGAGGTCAGCGAGGAGGAGCGCAACGCCGAGTACCAGCGCCGCTGGGACCTCGGCGGGCCGGAGCTGCTGGGCGCCTTCTCCGACATCATGCTCGACGAGCGCGCCAACGAGACGTGCGCGCAGTGGGTGCGCGACAAGATCGCCGAGATCGTCGACGACCCCGAGACGGCCCGCAGGCTGCAGCCGACGACGTACCCGATCGGGGCCAAGCGGCTCGTCCAGGGCACCGGCTACTACGAGACGTACAACCGCGACAACGTCACGCTCGTCGACCTGCTCGAGGCGCCGATCGTCGAGATCACCGAGCGCGGCGTGCGGACCGAGGCCGCCGAGTACGAGCTCGACGTGCTCGTCCTCGCCACCGGCTACGACGGGGTGACCGGGCCGCTGCTGGCGCTCAACCCGGTCGGCCGCGACGGCCTGACCCTGCGCGAGGCGTGGGCCGACGGCCCGCACACCTACCTCGGGCTCGGCGTCGCCGGCTTCCCGAACCTCATCACGGTCACCGGGCCGGGCAGCCCGTCGGTCGTCAGCAACTTCGCGCTCTCGATCGAGCAGCACGTCGACTGGATCGCCGACCTGCTCGCGCACATGCGCGAGCACGGCATCCGCACCGTCGAGCCCGACCCGGAGGCCCAGGAGGCGTGGACCCGGCACGTGCGCGAGGTGGCCGAGCCGACGCTCTTCACCCGGGCGAACTCGTGGTGGATGGGCGCGAACATCCCCGGCAAGCCGCGCGTGTTCCTCGCCTACCTCGGCGGCGTCACCCCGTACAAGGAGCGCTGCGACGAGGTCGCCGCCAACGGCTACGAGGGGTTCGTGCTCACCGCGGCCGAGCCGTCGCCCGCGTAGCGCCCGCCACTATCGTGGCGGGCCTATGGCCCGCGACTGGCGAGACCTGTTCATCACCGGCGACGGCCCCGGCGCCGCCGCCCCCGACCCCGATCCCGAGCCCGAGAGGAAGCGGCGCGGCTTCTTCCGGCGGCTGCGCGAGAACCTGGCCAAGACCCGCCAGGCGCTGGGCGCCGAGATCCAGGCGACGCTGTTCGAGGGGGACCTCGACGCCGAGACCTGGGAGCGCCTCGAGGAGGCGCTGATCATGGCCGACGTCGGCGCGGCGACGACCGCCCGGGTCGTCGGGCAGCTCGAGCAGGAGGCCGAGGCCGGCGGCCTCGAGGGCGGCGAGGCGCTCACCCGCCGCCTCACCGAGCTGCTGGCCGAGCTGGCCCGCACCGGCGACGACCGCATCGACCTGCGCCACGACCCGACCGTCATCCTCATGGTCGGCGTCAACGGCACCGGCAAGACGACCACGCTGGGCAAGATCGCCTGGCACCTGCGCAACGAGCTCGGCAGGACGGTCATGATCGGCGCCGCCGACACGTTCCGGGCCGCCGCCACCGAGCAGCTCGAGGGCTGGGCGAAGCGGGCCGGCGTGCCGATCGTCACCGGCCCCGAGGGCTCGGACCCGGGTGCCGTCGCCTGGGACGCGATCGTCCAGGGCCGCGCCCAGGGCTGCGACGTCATCCTCGTCGACACCGCCGGGCGCCTGCACACGCAGGACGACCTCATGGCCGAGCTGGCGAAGATCCGCCGCGTCATCGCCAAGCAGATGCCGGACGCGCCGCACGAGACGCTGCTCACCGTCGACGCGACGACCGGCCAGAACGGGCTGCGCCAGGCGCGGCTGTTCGCCGAGGCCGTCCAGGTCGACGGGATCGTCCTCACGAAGCTCGACGGGACGGCCAAGGGCGGGATCGCGCTGGCGATCGCCGGCGAGCTCGGCATCCCGGTCAAGCTCATCGGCGTGGGGGAGGCGCTCGAGGACCTGCGCCCGTTCGACGCCGACGACTTCGCGAAGGCGCTGCTGAGCGTCTGAGCGGCTGCCTGGGTTAGCCTGCCGCCCCATGGATCCGTGGGTCATCTGGGTGGTGGCGGCGTGCGTCCTGGCGGTCGGCGAGATCGCGACCGTCAGCTTCTTCCTGGGCCCGTTCGCAGGCGGCGCCGTGATCGCCGCCGTCGTCTCGCTCATCGGCGGCGGTTGGATCGCCTCGACGCTCGTGTTCCTCGTCGTCTCGGTCCTGCTGCTCGCCTTCCTGCGGCCCGTCGCCCGCCGCCACCGCCGTCAGCCGCCCGCGCTGCGGACCGGCGCGGCGGCGCTCATCGGCCGTCCGGCCGTCGTGCTGGAGCGGATCTCCAACGACGAGGGGCTCGGCGTCGCGCGGATCGACGGCGAGGTGTGGACCGCGCGCGCCTTCGACGAGGACCGCGTGATCGAGCCGGGCGAGAAGGTCACCGTGATCGAGATCCGCGGCGCGACCGCGCTGCTGGACTGAGCTGAAGCGCTGGCAACCAACGCGAGGAGAGGGACAACCCCATGGCAGGCCTCATCGTTCTCGGCGTCCTCGTCCTGTTCGCCCTGTTCGTGGCGGCTCGGACGATCCGGATCATCCCGCAGGCGCGCGCGGGGGTCGTCGAGCGCCTCGGCCGCTACCACCGGACGCTCGAGCCGGGGCTGACGATCGTCATCCCGTTCATCGACCGGGTCCGCCCGCTGCTCGACCTGCGCGAGCAGGTCGTCGCCTTCCAGCCCCAGCCGGTGATCACGGAGGACAACGTCACCGTCCAGATCGACTCCGTCCTGTACTTCACGATCACCGACGCGAAGTCGGCCACATACGAGGTCGCCAACCCGCTGGAGGCGATCGAGCAGCTGACGATCACGACGCTGCGCAACGTGATCGGCGGCATGACGCTCGAGCAGACGCTGACCTCGCGCGAGGAGGTCAACAGCCAGCTGCGCGTCGTGCTCGACGAGGCGACCGGCAAGTGGGGGATCCGCATCAACCGGGTCGAGATCAAGTCGATCGAGCCGCCCGCCTCGATCCAGGAGGCGATGGAGAAGCAGATGCGCGCCGAGCGCGACCGGCGCGCCGCGATCCTCACCGCCGAGGGCGTCAAGCAGTCCGAGGTCCTGCGCGCGGAGGGCGAGAAGCAGGCGGCGGTCCTGCGGGCCGAGGGCGAGCGCGACGCGGCGATCGCCCGCGCCGAGGGCGAGGCGAAGGCGATCTCGACCGTGTTCGACGCGATCCACGCCGGCAACCCGGACGGGCCGCTGCTCAGCTACCAGTACCTGCAGATGCTCCCGCAGATCGCCCAGGGCGACGCGAACAAGGTGTGGCTGATCCCGTCGGAGCTGACCGCCGCGCTGGCGAACCTCGGCTCGACGCTCGGGGGCGGCGGGACGGCCCCGCCGGCGGGCCCGGGCAGCGATGCGCGGCCCGCGCCGGCGCCGCCGCCCGCCGCGCAGGCGTAGGCGCCTAGGCCGCCACCACCGTGAGCGGGATCTCGGCGCGCACCAGCGTGCCCTCGCCGGCGACGCTGCGCACGGTGAGGACGCCGTCGAGCGCCTCGACGCGGTCGGCCAGGCCGCGCAGGCCCGAGCCCGCCGACGGGTCGGCGCCGCCGACGCCGTCGTCGGCGACCTCGACGACGATCCGCCCGACCTCCCGCCGCGCGCGGACCGTCGCGCCGCTCGCCTGCGCGTACTTGGCGACGTTCGCCAGGCACTCGGCGACGACGAAGTAGGCGGCGGCCTCGACGTTCGGGGCCAGCCGCTCGGCCGGGACCTCCTCGACGCTGACCGGGACGGTCGCGCGGTTGGCGAGCTCCTCGATCGCCGGGCCGAGGCCGCGCTCGGTCAGGATCGCCGGGTGGATGCCGCGCGCGAGGTCGCGCAGCTCGGCGAGCGCGAGCTTCGACTCCTCGTGGGCCTCGGCGACGAGCTCGCCGGCCGGGTTGCCGTCGGACTCCAGGCGCTTGCGGGCCAGCCCGAGCTTCAGCGACAGCGCGACGAGCCGCTGCTGGGCGCCGTCGTGGAGGTCGCGCTCGATCCGCCGGCGCGCCTCGTCGGCGGCCTCGATGATCCGCGCCTGGCTGGAGCGCAGGTCGTCGACGCGGGCGGTGAGCTCCGGGTCCGGGGTGGAGGAGAGCAGCAGCCGCGCCCAGGCGCCGTGGACGCGCCCGAGCAGGTTCACGACGTGCCAGGTGACCCAGCCGGACAGGGCGCCGACCGGGACGAGCGCGAGCGCCTCCGGCAGCGTGTCGGCGTCGAACAGGCCGACCTCGATCCCGCTCGGGTCGGCCCAGTAGTACGTCGGCGCCAGCAGCAGGCCGAGCGAGACCCCGACGAGCGTGACCGCGACGACGAACCAGATGATCCCGATCGGGAACTGCGCGACGAGGTAGACGAGGTCCTTCCACGTCTGCGGGTCCCCGAGGCGGGCCATGATCTGCGCGCCCCAGCCGGGCCGGTCGGGCTGTCGGTAGTGGGGGGTCGCGTCGACGTCGAGCAGCGCGCGGATGCAGGCCCGCTCGGCCTGGGCCATCCAGCGGACCAGCCACAGCATCCCGATGAGGATCGGGATGCCGACGAGCGTGATCGCCAGCCCGAGCCCGGTCGAGATCCCGGTGACGAGCACGACGAACCACGTCGTGCCGAGCGGGAAGCTCGCGAGCAGGTAGGCCAGTCGTCTCAGGGTCGCCATCGGCGGCAACGGTAGAGCGGCGGCGGCGCGCGGCCCATACGGCTACCCCTACTCTTGGGCGACGGTGTTCGACGCCCTCTCCGAGAAGCTCCAGGCCACCCTCTCCGACGTCCGCCAGCGCGGCACGCTCACCGAGGACGACGTCAACACGGCCATGCGCGAGATCCGCCTCGCGCTGCTGGAGGCCGACGTCAACTTCAAGGTCGTCAAGTCGTTCACCGCCCGCGTGAAGGAGCGGGCGCTGGGCGCCGACGTGCTCGGCCAGCTCAACCCCGGCCAGCAGGTCGTCAAGATCGTCCACGACGAGCTCGCCGACCTCATGGGCGGCGCGGCGGCCGGCATCGCGTTCTCGCCGCGGCCTCCGACCGTCATCCTCATGGCCGGCCTGCAGGGCTCCGGCAAGACGACGGCGACGGCGAAGCTCGCCCGCCACCTGCGCGAGCAGCACGGCTCGTCGGTCGCGGTCGCCGCCTGCGACGTCTACCGGCCCGCCGCGGTCGACCAGCTCGTCAAGGTCGGCGCCCAGGCCGGCGCCGACGTCTACGAGCAGGGCACCGACCGCGACCCGGTCGACATCGCCGGGTGGGCGCTGGACCGGGCCAAGCAGGAGGGCAAGGACGTCCTCATCGTCGACACGGCCGGCCGCCTGCACGTCGACGCCGACCTCATGGACGAGCTCGTGCGGATCCGCAAGGTCGTCCGCCCGCACGCGGTCCTGCTCGTCGTCGACGCGATGACCGGCCAGGACGCCGTCAACGTCGCCGAGCAGTTCGCCGAGGCCGTCCAGTTCGACGGCGTCGTCATGACGAAGCTCGACGGCGACGCCCGCGGCGGCGCCGCGCTGTCGGTCAAGGCCGTCACCGGCAAGCCGATCCTCTACGCCTCGACGGGCGAGAAGCTCGACCAGTTCGAGCGCTTCCACCCCGACCGGATGGCTCAGCGCATCCTCGGCATGGGCGACGTCATGTCGCTCATCGAGAAGGCGCAGAGCCAGTTCGACGAGAAGGAGGCCAAGGACCTCGAGCGGCGCCTGCGCAAGGGCGAGTTCACCTTCGAGGACTTCCTGTCGCAGCTGCGGATGATGCGCCGGATGGGGCCGCTGCAGTCGCTGCTGGGGATGATCCCCGGGTTCGCCGGCAGCCAGCTGCGCAACCTGAAGGTCGACGAGCGCGAGCTCGACCGCGTCCAGGCGATCATCCTCTCGATGACCCCCGAGGAGCGGCGGCGGCCGGAGCTCATCAACGGGTCGCGCCGGCTGCGGATCGCGAAGGGGTCGGGCACGAGCGTCCAGCAGGTCAACCAGCTCATCAAGCAGTTCGGGCAGATGCGCAAGCTCATGCAGCAGGTGGGCCGCGGGAGGATGCCCGACATCGGCGCGCTCATGCGCCAGGCGGGCCGCTGAGGCGGCGCCGGGCCGGGCTGCGGGCGGCCGCCGGCACGCCGCCGGGCCGTCCGCGCTCGGCCGCCGTGCGCGTCGGGCGCGCGACCCGCTACTCTCTTGCCGTCTATGGCAGTTCGACTTCGACTGACCCGCATCGGCGGGAAGAAGGACCCCGTCTGGCGCGTCGTCGTCGCCGACCAGCGGTCCCCGCGTGACGGCCGCGTCATCGAGACCGTCGGCCACTACAACGCGCAGACCGAGCCGTCCACCATCAAGCTCGACGAGGAGCGCGTCAAGGCGTGGCTCGCGCGGGGCGCTCAGCCGACCGACACGGTCCGCAAGCTGCTGCGCATCCAGGGCATCGTCGCCTGATCCGCACGCCATGAAGGAGCTGCTCGAGGAGCTCGCCCGCCGGCTCGTGGACGAGCCCGACGAGGTGTCGGTCGAGCAGTTCGAGGAGGACGACGGCACGATCGTCCTCGAGCTGGCCGTGGCCGAAGACGACTACGGCAAGGTCATCGGTCGCGGCGGACGCACGGCCAACGCGCTGCGCACGGTCGTGAAGGCCGCCGCGGTCCGCGAGAACCGCCGCGTCCTTGTCGACATCGTCGAGTGAGCTCGTCGCCGGCGTCGTCGGCCGGCCGCACGGGCTCGACGGCTCGTTCCACGTGCTGCGGCCCCGCCCGGAGCTGCTGGAGCTCGGGACGGAGGTGATCGTGGACGGGGAGGCCCGCACGGTCGAGCGTCGCGCCGGCACGCCCGCGCGCCCGATCGTCCGCCTGTCGGGCGCCTCGACCCGCGACACCGCCGAGGCGCTGCGCGGCCGCGAGCTGCGCGTCCCGCGCTCGGCCGCGCCGCCGCTGGAGGAGGACGAGTACTGGGCCGAGGACCTCGAGGGCTGCGCCGTCGTCGACGGCGAGCGCCCGGTCGGCACCGTCCGCCGGCTGCTGGCCTACCCGTCGTGCGAGATCCTGGAGGTCGAGCGGCCGGGCGCGCCCGACCTGCTCGTCCCGCTCGTGCGCGACGCGATCCGCTCCGTCGACGTCGAGGCCCGCACGATCGACGTGCGCCTCGCGTTCCTGGGGGAGGACTGACCGGCCCGTGGACATCGACATCTTCACGCTCTTCCCGGACTGGTTCGACTGGTTCCGCACCCAGCGCCACGTCCGCAACGTGCTCGAGACGGGCACGACGATCGACTGCGTCAACCCGCGCGACTACACGACGCTCTCCGGCCGCCAGGTCGACGACACGCCGTTCGGCGGCGGCGCCGGCATGGTCCTGCGCGTCGACGTCATGGAGCAGGCGCTCGCCGGCTGGTACGGCGTTGAGGACGCGATGACCGTCCGCGAGCAGCGCCGCGTCATCGCGCTCACGCCCGGCGGGCGGATGCTCGACGACGCGTACGTGACCGAGCTCGCCGCCGAGCCGGCGATCACGCTCCTGTGCGGGCGCTACGAGGGCTTCGACGAGCGGATCGTCCAGCACCTCGCCAGCGACACGCTGAGCATCGGCCGCTACGTCCTCAGCGGCGGCGAGCTGGCGGCGATGGTCGTCTGCGACGCGGTCCTGCGCAAGCTGCCGGGCGCGCTGGGCCACGAGGACTCCGCCGCGGAGGAGTCGTTCTCGCCCGAGCTGGGCGGCAACCCGGAGTACCCGCACTACACGCGCCCGGCGGTGTGGCGCGGCCACGCCGTCCCCGAGGTCCTGCTGTCGGGCAACCACGCGCTCGTGCGCCAGTGGCGGCGCGACCGCAGCCGCGAGCGCGGCGCCGCCCACACCGCACCCGACGCCCGCGACGGCGCCGCCGACCTGCGCGACGGCGCCGCGGAGGCGCGCGAGGACGGCGCCTGAACGCGGGCGCTCATCACCGGGCGGGCGCTCCGCTACCATGATCGCTCCGCGTCGGGCCGACCCATGCCAACGACCACGGCCCCGCCGATCCCTCTCATGTCTTCCGTCATCGAAACCCTCGAGCGCGCTCAGCTGCGCCGGGTCCCGGACTTCCAGGCCGGCGACCGTGTCCGCGTCCACTTCCAGGTGATCGAGGGCTCGCGCCGACGCACCCAGGTGTTCGAGGGTGTCGTCATCAAGCGCCAGGGGCACGGCGTGCGCGAGACCTTCACCGTCCGCAAGCAGTCGTTCGGCGTCGGTGTCGAGCGCACGTTCCCCGTCCACTCGCCGAAGATCGAGAAGATCGAGGTCGCCGCCCGCGGCGACGTTCGGCGCGCCAAGCTCTACTACCTGCGTGACCGCGTCGGCAAGCGCGCCCGCGTGCGCGAGCGCCGCTACGTCGGCCCCGAGAAGGAGGTCACGCCGGGCCTGCTTCACGACCCCGCCGCCGAGGCCGAGAACGCCGAGGCGCAGGCCGCGGCCGCCGAGGCCGAGGCTGCGGAGGCGACCGAGACCGCCGAGGCCGTCGAGGCGCAGGACGCGGAGGCGCAGGCGCCGGCCGAGGCCGCCACCGAGCCTGCCGAGACCGACGCCGAGGCGACCGCCGAGGCCGAGGCCGAGGCTCCGGCCGACGCCGCAGGTGCGGCGGACGCCGCCCAGGCTCCCGACGGGGAGCCCTCTGAGGCCGCTGAGGCCGACGAGAAGGCGTGAAGACGAAGAAGAAGCACGAGCCCTGGACGGGCGCGTGGTTCCTCGAGCTCGCGGTCATCATCGCGGTCGCGCTGGGTCTGGCCCTCGGCATCCAGGCCTTCCTGGTCAAGCCGTACCGGATCCCGTCGCCGTCGATGGTGCCGACGCTCGAGATCGGCCAGCGGGTGCTGGTCAACCGCATCGGGAACCGCTTCGGCGACCCGAAGGTCGGTGACATCGTCGTCTTCCACCCGCCGGCGGGCGCCGAGACCGACACCTGCGGCGATCCGGACGCGGGCCGGGGCACCGGGCGCCCGTGCGACAAGCCGACGCCGAAGCGCCTGGACACGAACTACATCAAGCGGATCGTCGCCGGCCCCGGCGACCGGATCGCCATCGAGAACGGTCACGTCATCCTCAACGGCGAGCTGCAGGACGAGCCGTACATCCGCGAGTGCGGGATCGGCGGCGCCTGCAGCTTCCCGGAGGAGATCACCGTTCCCGCCGGGCACTGGTTCATGATGGGCGACAACCGTGGCGAGTCCGACGACAGCCGCTTCTGGGGTCCCGTCCCCCGAGACTGGATCATCGGTGGTGCCTTCGCCACGTACTGGCCGCCGGACCGGATCGGCCTCCTCTAGCCGCCGCCCGAAGCGCGGCCGGCGCCTCTTCGAGCACGACCGCCGCCTCGGCGTCCGCTGGGTCGCCGGCGCCGACGAGGCCGGCCGCGGCTGTCTCGCCGGCCCGCTCGTCGCCGCCGGGGTCCTGTTCGACCTCGAGCGCCTGCGGCCCGCCGACGTGCGGGCGCTGTCGGCGCTCAACGACTCCAAGCAGCACACGCCCGAGGCGCGCGAGGAGCTCTACCCGAGGGTGCTGCGGATCGCCGCCCGCGTCCACGTCGTCACCCGCTGCGCGCCCGGGATCGACCGCCGCGGCCTGCACCGCACGAACCTCGCCGCCCTGCGCGACGCGCTGCGCGGCGTCGCCGTCCCCGGCTGCATCTGCCTGAGCGACGGCTTCTCGCTCGGCCAGGACTTCGAGTGGGAGACGCGCGCGATCGTCGACGGCGACGCGACGAGCGCCGCGATCGCCGCCGCGTCGATCGTCGCGAAGGTCACGCGCGACCGCTTCATGCGCCGCGCCGAGGAGCGCCATCCGGGGTGGGGCTTCGCCGACCACGTCGGCTACTCGACGCCCGAGCACCGCGAGGCGATCCGCCGCCTCGGCGTGTCGCCGCTGCACCGGCTGTCGTTCCAGTCGGCGGCCTACCAGCAGCTCACCCTGTAGCGCGCCCACTAGAACGCCCCCTCGAGGTGGTCGAGGCGGACGAGCCGCCCGCGCGCGTCGATCACGACGCCGATCGCGTCGAAGCGCAGCTCGGTCCCGCGCGGCCGGTCGGCGGTCTCGGCCAGCCACGCGCGCGCCATCCTGCGCACCTGGCGGCGCTTCGCCGGGCCCAGGGCGTCCCACGGCGCGCCCGAGCCGGCGCGCCGCGTCTTGACCTCCGCGAAGACGAGCGTGCGGCCGTCGTGGCCGATGAGGTCGATCTCGCCGTGGCGGGTGCGGTGGTTGCGGGCCACGACCTCGAAGCCGCGGCGCTCGAGGTGGGCGGCCGCGAGGTCCTCGCCGAGGCGGCCGAGGCGGTGGCGGAGGTCGTCGGACATGGCCGCGACCGTACGCCGCGAGATGTGCCGTGACAGCACCGCTCCGTGCCGTCTCTGCAGCGATGTCGCGCCGGATTCCCGCGGGCCCCGGCCGCCGCGCAGATCCGTGCGGCTTCCGTGCGCGTTGCGGCGCGAACCGGTGCTGTTCCGTGACCCGCGGCCGTCTAGCGTCGCCGCCGTGCTCGCCCGCATCACCACCTTCTGCATCGACGGCCTGGACTCCCGGCCGGTCGTCGTCGAGGTCGACGTGCGCGCCGGCCTGCCCGCGTTCGTCATCGTCGGCCTCGGGGATCTCGCCGTGCGCGAGGCGCGCGAGCGCGTGCGCGGCGCGCTGCTGAACAGCGGCTTCGAGTTCCCGCAGCGGCGGATCGTCGTCAACCTCGCGCCCGCGCACCTGCGCAAGAACGGCTCCGGGTTCGACCTGCCGATCGCCTGCGCCGTCCTCGCCGCCAGCGGCCAGGTGCCGGCCGCGTCGGTCGCGCGCCGCGCGATCCACGGCGAGCTGTCGCTCACCGGCGAGGTGCGCGGCTGCCGCGGGACGCTCGCGGTGGCGGAGGCGGCCCGCCGCGCCGGGCTCGACGGCCTCGTCGTCGCGCGCGAGCGGGCGCCCGAGGCGGCGCTCGCCGGCGACCTCGAGGTCGTCGGGGTGGGCTCCCTCGCCGAGCTCGGGCGCATCCTCGACGGCGCCGAGGCCCCGCCGCCGGTCGCGCCCGGCCCCGCGGGGCCGCCGCGCCCGCCCGGCCCGGCGCCGGACCTCGCCGACGTGCGCGGGCAGTGGTCGGCGATCCGCGCCGTCGAGGTCGCCGCCGCCGGCGGGCACAACCTCCTCCTGCGCGGCGCGCCTGGGACCGGCAAGACGATGCTCGCCCGGCGCGTCCCCGGCGTCCTGCCGCCGCTGGACCGCGACGAGGCGATCGAGGTCACGCGCATCCAGTCGGTCGCCGGGATCCTCACCGGCGGCGGCCTCGTCGAGGAGCGGCCGTTCCGCGCCCCGCACCACACGATCTCCGCCTCGGGCCTCGTCGGCGGCGGCGCCTCGCCCGCGCCGGGGGAGGCGACGCTCGCCCACCACGGGGTCCTCTTCCTCGACGAGCTGAGCGAGTTCGGCCGCCACGCGCTCGACGCGCTGCGCCAGCCGCTCGAGGACGGGCACGTCACGATCATCCGCGGCCAGCGGGCCGCCCGCTTCCCGACGCGGTTCATGCTCGTCGCGGCGACGAACCCGTGCCCCTGCGGGTACGCGTCCGAGCCGGGGCGGTGCCGCTGCGGCGAGCCCGACCACGCCCGCCACCGGCGGCGCCTCAGCGGGCCGCTGATGGACCGCATCGACGTCGTCGTCGACGTGGAGCGCCCCAGCGCCGACGCGCTCGCCGCGCCGCCGGTCACCGACACCGCGACCGTGCGCGCGCACGTCCTCGCCGCCCGCGCGCGCCAGGCCGAGCGGCTCGCCGCCGCCGGCGCGGCGTGCAACGCCCACCTGGACGGCGGCGCGGTGCGTCGCGTCGTGCGGCTGGAGGCGGCCGCCCGCGCGCTCCTGGCCCGCAGCTACGACGACGGCTCGCTCAGCGCCCGCGCCCACGACCGGGTCCTGCGCGTCGCCCGGACGATCGCCGACCTCGCGGGGGCCGACGCCGTCGCCGAGGCCCATGTCGTCGAGGCGCTCAACCTCCGCGGGGAGCCGGTGAGCCCGGCGCGGCGGGCCGCATGAGCCCGCCGGCCGCCGCCGCAGCGGGCGGTCCGCGGGCCGCCACGCCCTGCCCGGCCTGCCTGCGCCGCGCCTGGCTCGTCGGCGCGCTCACCGGCCGCGTCGAGTACGCGCGCCGGGCCGGCGCGGCGCGTATCCCGCTGCTGCTCGCGCTGGGCGACCGCGACCTCATGCGCGCCGTCGGGGCCGACGCCGGCGTCGCCCGCCGCTACGAGGCGTTCGCGCCGGACCGGGCGCTCGACGCCGCGCGCCGGGCCGGGCTGGCGGCGATCTGCCGCCACGACCCGCGCTACCCGTCCGCGCTGCGCGCGCTCCCCGACGCGCCCGCGGTGCTCCACGTCGCCGGCGACCCGGCGCGCTTCGCCGCGCTCACCGCCGACGACCAGCCCGCGGTGGCGGTCGTCGGGGCGCGGCGGGCGTCCGGGTACGGCCGGGAGGTGGCGCGCGGGCTGGGGC
>JADGIB010000395.1 GCA_019683665.1 Solirubrobacteraceae bacterium | reverse complement strand
CCGCGGGCGTCGCCTGGTCGCCGGCGCTGGCCGGCGCCGCGGTCGCCGGCGCCCTGGCCGGCTCGGCGGCCGCCGCCCGCCGCCGCCGCGCCCAGGTCGCCGGCGGCCTCATCGACCCGGTCACCGGCGTCCCCGGCCGCGAGGCGCTGCGCCTGCGGCTCGGCGCGGAGGTGTCGCGCGCCCGCCGCCACGGCACCGCGCTCACCGTCCTGCACGTCGACCTCGCCGGCTTCCGCGCCCTGCAGGCGCGGGTCGGGCCCGGGCCGACCGGCGAGCTGCTGCGCCGCATCGCGCTCGGCATGGCGGCCGAGGTCCGCGGCGAGGACCTCGTCGCCCGCCGCGGCGGCGACTCGTTCGTCGTCGTCCTGCCGGGCCTGGAGGAAGAGGACGCCACCCGGGTCGCGATGCGCCTGTCGGCGGTCGCCGCCCGCGTCCGGGTCCACGGGATCGACGGCCCGCCGCCGCGCCTCGACATCGGCATCGCCTCCTATCCCGACGCCGGGACCGACGTCGACGGGCTGCTCGCCGCCGCGCGGCGCAGCCTCGACGACGTCCGCGCCGCCCGCCTGGCGGCGGCCGAGGCGGCGCGGCCCGCGACGCCCGGCGCCCGCGCGACGCGCGGGCCCGCCCCGGCGTGGCCGGTCGCGGCGGCGCTGCGGCGCGAGGCGGTCGCCCTGGCCGCGGCCGTCGCCGCCTGGTTCGCGCTGCCGCTCGTCGCGCCCGGCGACGCGGTCCGCCGCGCCCTCCTGCTCGTCACGTTCGCCGCGGTCGCCGCCGCGGGCGGGCTGCTGGCCGCCCGCACGCGCGGGCGGGAGCGGGTCGGCTGGACGCTCTTCCTCGTCGGCCCGTTCGTCACGCTGCTGCCGCACGTCGCCGTGCTCGCCCTGACGCTCGTCGCCGCCGGCGTGCTCCTCATCGCCGGCGACGGCTGGCTGCGCGACCGCTTCCGCATCCTCGACGCCGCCGTGTTCGCCGCGCTCGTCGCCGCCACGCTGCTGGCCTTCGCGCTCCCGTCGCGGGCGGCGGTCGACGCGGTCGGCGCCGGCGAGCACGTCGCGCTCGCGCTGCGCGCCGCCGGCGCGGTCGTCGCCGGCGCGGTGATCCTGCTCGTCGTCACGTCGGTGCCGCGCCGCGCCCGGCCGGACGTGTGGATGCTCGCCGCCGGCAGCGCGATCCCGATCGCCGTCTCGTTCTTCGTCCTGCGCAACGCGGGCGCGTGGACGCCGCCGGCGCCGTGGAAGGTCGTCTACGTCGCGATGGGCGTCCAGCTGCTGGCGGCGATGTGGCTGCGGCTGCGCCACCGGGGCGAGCCGTCGCGGGCGCTGCGCGACGGGGAGGCCGACGCGGCCGCGATCTCGCTCGTCAGCACCGCCGGCTACGTGGCGGTCATGGTCGCCGCCGCGGTCGCGTGCGGCGGTGTGGCGCCGGCGGTCGTCGTCGCGCTCGTCGTCGTCGGGCTGGCCCGCTCGACCCGCGCCGCGATCGTCGCCCGCGACAACCGCCGCCTGACCGCGCTCGCGCTGCGCTCCCAGGCCGAGCGCGCCGCCCAGCACCACGCGAGCCTGCTGGCGCTCACCGCCGCGCTCGCCGCCCGGGACGGGTACACGGGCCGCCACACCGAGGAGACGACCGCGCTCGTGTCGCGCGTGGCCGCCGCGCTCGGGCTCGGCCCGGAGGAGCGCCGCGAGGTCGACACGGTCGCGCTCCTGCACGACATCGGCAAGATCGGCACCCCGAACGAGATCCTCCACAAGGACGGCCCGCTCGACGAGCGCGAGTGGGAGATCATGCGCCAGCACCCGGTCATCGGCGAGCGGATCCTCAGCGCGGTCCCCGGGCTGGAGTCGATCGCCCGGGCGGTCCGCCACGAGCACGAGCGCTGGGACGGCCGCGGCTACCCGGATGGCCTCGCCGGCGAGGAGATCCCGCTCGCGAGCCGCATCGTCCTCGTCTGCGACGCCTACCACGCGATGACGAGCGACCGCCCGTACCGCGCGGCGATGGCGCCCGAGGACGCGATCGCCGAGCTGCGCCGCCACGCCGGCACCCAGTTCGACCCGGCGGTCGTCAACGCGCTCATCGACGTCCTCGGCGAGGACGAGCCGGACCGCGTCGAGGCCGAGACGGTCGCGGCGTAGCGCGCCCGGGCCGGTGCGCGTCGCCTCCGGCAGCGGGGCACGCGCCCGCTGCCGGAGGCGCTGGTCACGCGGCGCTGGAGGTCACCGCGCGAGCGCGATCGGCGACGCCTGGCGGCGGAGGGACGGCCACCGGCGCCGGGCCGGGCTCCCGATCTCGCCCAGGGTGCGGGCGCGCGTGCGCAGGAGCTCGACGAGGTCCGCCGTCAGGCGGAAGGGGTCGGCGATCGCGCGGCCGGCCTCGAGGTCGAGCGCGGCGACGATCGCGCCGTCGACGACCGCGACGAGGGCGCGGCCGCGCGGGGCGGGGGCGCTGTCCAGGGCGGCGAGCCGGATGAGGTCGAGCTCGTCCTCGGGACGGGCGGCGCGGATGTGGATGGGGGTCGTCATCGACGGGGG
>JADGIB010000394.1 GCA_019683665.1 Solirubrobacteraceae bacterium | reverse complement strand
TTTGGGGCCCCCCCCCCCCCGCGCCGCCCGGGGGGCCGGGGGGGGGGGGGGGCGCGGGGGACGCCGCCCCCGTCGTGCGGATGCGCGGGGTCGGCAAGTCGTTCGACGGCACGGCCGTGCTGTCCGGCGTGGACCTCGACCTGCGCGCGGGCGAGGTCCACGGCCTCATGGGCGAGAACGGCGCCGGCAAGTCGACGCTGATGAAGATCCTGCTCGGGATCCACGCGCCGGACGCCGGGACGGTCGAGGTCGCGCCCGGCGCGCGCATCGCGATGATCTTCCAGGAGTTCAGCCTGGTGCCGACGCTGACCGTCGCCCAGAACGTGTTCCTCGGCCGCGAGGCGCGCACCCGGACCGGGCTGATCGACGACCGCGAGACCGAGCGCCGCGCCCGCGCGCTCTTCGACGAGCTCGAGATCGACCTCGACGTCACCCGGCCCGTCTCCACCCTGCCCACCGCCTACTGGCAGCTGACCGAGATCGCGAAGGCGCTGTCGCAGGACGCGCGCGTGCTCGTCATGGACGAGCCGACGTCGTCGCTGGCGCGCGCCGAGACCGAGAACCTCTTCGCCCTCATCCGCCGCCTGCGCGAGCGCGGGATCGCCATCGTCTACATCTCGCACCGGATGGAGGAGATCTTCGAGATCGTCGACCGCGTCACGGTGCTGCGCGACGGGCGGCTCGTCATCACCGAGGACGCCGAGAACCTGACGCTCGAGGCGACGATCGCCCACATCGTCGGCCGCTCGATCAGCGACGGGTTCCGCTGGCGCCCGCCCTCCCGCGAGCCGGGCGAGCCGCTGCTGGAGGTCGAGGGCCTGACCGCCGACCCGCTGCAGGACGTGTCGTTCGAGGTGCGCGCCGGCGAGGTGCTCGGCGTCGCCGGGCTGCTCGGCAGCGGGCGGACCGAGCTGGCGACGACGCTCTTCGGGGTGCGCCGCGCGACGGCGGGGACGATCCGCGTCCACGGCCGCGAGCGGACGATCCGCCGCCCGCACGACGCGATCGCCGCCGGGCTCGCGCTCGTGCCCGAGGACCGCCGCGTCCAGGGGCTCGTGCTCGCCCACAGCGTGCGCGACAACGTGCTGCTGCCGGTGCTGGGGACGTTTACGCGCCGCGGGATGGTCCAGGACCGCCGCGGCAGCGACCTCGTGCGCCGCTACGTCGAGCGGCTGCGGATCGCCGCGCCGTCGATCCAGGCGCCGGCGCGGCTGCTGTCGGGCGGCAACCAGCAGAAGGTCGTGCTGGCCAAGTGGCTGGCGACCGAGCCCGACGTCCTCATCATGGACGAGCCGACCGCGGGCGTCGACATCGGCGCCAAGGTCGAGATCGTCGAGATGATCCGCGAGCTGGCCGACGCCGGCAACGCGATCCTCCTCTTCTCCTCCGAGCTGCCCGAGCTGCTGGCGGTGAGCGACCGCCTCCTGCTGCTGCGCGCCGGCCGCGTGCAGCGGGTCCTCGCCCGGGCCGAGATCGCCGACGACAAGGACCTCCACCACATGCTCCAGGACACCACGACCCCGGCGGTCGCCTGATGGCCGCCGAGACCGCGACGCCCGGGACCGTCCGCGCCGCCCGCGCGCGCCGCTTCGACTGGCGCGAGTACGTCGTCTACATCGGCTTCGTCGTGCTGTTCGCGATCTTCGCGATCACGCTCTCCGACGACGGCTTCCTGAACAAGACGAACCTCCTGAACATCGCCCGCCAGAGCGCGATCATCGCCGTGATGGCGGTGGCGATGACGTTCGTCATCTCGACCGCCGAGATCGACCTGTCGGTCGGGTCGGTCGCCGGCCTGTCGTCGGTGACGACGGCGATGGTCATCGGCGACGTCGGGCTCGTCGGCGCGATCGTCGTCGGCCTCGGCACCGGCCTCGTCTGCGGGGCGATCAGCGGGACGCTGACGACGGTCGTGCGGATCCCGTCGTTCCTCGTGACGCTCGGGATGCTGGGGATCGCGCACGGCGTCGCGATGTGGATCAGCGACACGGCGCCGCAGCCGATCTCGAACGAGACGTTCACGACGATCTTCGGCACCGGGACGATCCTCGGGATCCCCGTCCTCATCTTCTGGATGGTCGCCGCGCTGATCGTCGGGCACGTCGCGCTGCGGCGCACCCCGTTCGGCCGGCGGGTGCTGGCCACCGGCGGCAACGAGTCGGCGGCCGCGTTCAGCGGCGTGAACACCCGGCGGATCAAGTTCGCCGTGCTGCTGCTGTCGGGCGCGGTCGCGGGCCTGGCCGGGATGCTCTACGCGGGGCGCTTCCAGTCCGGGCGCTTCGAGTGGGGCGAGGGCGACGAGCTGTCGGTCATCGCGGCGGCGATCCTCGGCGGGACGTCGCTGTTCGGCGGCAAGGGCTCGGTCGTCGGCGCGGTGACGGGCGCGCTGCTCATGGGCCTCATCAACAACGGCCTGATCCTGATGGGCCTCGAGTACAGCCAGCAGCAGATCGTGCGCGGCGCGATCATCATCCTCGCGGTGGCGCTGGCGCGGCGCTGAGCCGCGCCGGTGGATTATAAACAACACCCAGCCCAC
>JADGIB010000393.1 GCA_019683665.1 Solirubrobacteraceae bacterium | reverse complement strand
CCGCCGGCGCCGCTGCCGCGCCGGCCCCGACCGGCGAGCGCCCCGCCCCCGCCGCGGGCGCCGACCTCGTGCGCGCCGTCCAGCGGGCGCTCGGCATCCCCGCCGACGGCGTCCACGGGCCGCAGACGACCGCCGCGGTCCGGCGCTTCCAGCGCGCCCGCGGGCTCGCCGTCGACGGCATCGCCGGCCCGCGGACGCTGGCCGCCCTCGGGATCGCCGCCGGCCGCGCGGGCGCCGCCCGCGCCACCCCGGCCGCGCCGGTCGCGCGGACCGGGACCGACGCCGCGCTGCTGGCCCGCATCGCCGAGTGCGAGTCGGGTGGCGACCCGGCCGCCGTCTCGGCCGACGGCCGCCACCGCGGCAAGTACCAGTTCAGCCGCGCGACCTGGCGGGCGATGGGCGGCAGCGGCGACCCGGCCGCCGCTCCCGAGGCCGAGCAGGACCGCCGCGCCGCGCTGCTGCTGCGCCGCCAGGGCCCGTCGGCCTGGCCGGTCTGCGCGGCGTAGCGCGCAGGCCGTGGGCGACGTCGCGCGCGGCCAAGACGACGACCGGCTGCGTCAGGCCCAGCGCATCGCCTTCGGCGCCGGGCGCATCCGCAGGACCCGGGCCGGCACGCCGCCGACGACGGCGTTGTCGGGGACGTCCTTCGTGACGACCGTGCTCGTGCCGACGACCGCGTTGTCGCCCACCCGCGCGCCGCGCAGGATGCACGCCCCGTAGCCGACCCAGACGTTGTGGCCGACGCGCACGTCGCGCTTGTAGATGCCCTGCTCGCGGATCGGGCGCTCGACCTCGACGACGCCGTGGTCGAAGTCGATGAGCATGACGCGGTCGGCGAGGATGCACTCGCGGCCGATCGAGACGTGCTGGAAGGCCGAGATCGTGCACTCCTGCCCGAGGACGGTCTTGGCGCCGATGCGCACCTCGCCCTCGTGGACGCGGACCTTCGTGCCGTGCCCCAGCCACGACCAGCGCCCGAGGTGGACGCGCGCCTCGCGGCCGATCTCGAACGTGACGCCCGGGCAGATGAACGCGATCCCGTCGGTCTGCAGCCGACCGCGGAAGCGGAGCTTCAGCCAGGCGAGGCGGGCGAACAGCCGCGCGTAGCCCGGGGTGAGCATCCGGTTGCGCCACAGGAAGCGCAGGAGCGTCAGCGGGCCGCCGTGGCGGGGTGGCGGCTCGCCGCGCACGATCGGCGCGACCGCCGCGGGCTCGACCGGGGACAGCGCGGGCTCCATCTGCGCGTTGGAGGGTAATGCCGATCCCCCCGCGCGGGGGCGGCGCCGCCCGGGCTGGCATCATGCCGCCCTCGATGGCCGACGCCCGCGCCCTCGCCCAGCGACTCCTCGACGGCGACCGCCGCGCGCTGGCCCGCGCGATCACGCTCGTCGAGAACGACGACCCGGACGGCTACGCGGTCGTCCGCGAGGTCTACCCGCAGACCGGGCGCGCCGCCGTCGTCGGCCTGACCGGGCCGCCCGGGGTGGGCAAGTCGACGCTGATCGGCGCGCTCACGACGGCGCGCCGCGCCGCGGGGCGGACCGTCGGCGTCCTGTCGGTCGACCCGTCGTCGCCGTTCACCCACGGCGCCGTCCTCGGCGACCGCATCCGCCTCAGCGAGCACTTCCTCGACCCGGGCGTCTTCATCCGCTCGATGGCGAACCGCGGCGCGCTCGGCGGGCTGAGCGAGGCGGCGCTCCAGGCGGCGCTGCTCATGGACGCCTCCGGCAAGGACGACGTCTTCCTGGAGACGGTCGGGGTGGGCCAGGCGGAGGTCGACATCATCGACCACGCCGACACCGTCGTGCTCGCGCTCATGCCCGGCTCGGGCGACTCGATCCAGGCGCTGAAGGCGGGGGTCATGGAGATCCCCGACGTCATCGTCGTCAACAAGCGCGACCACCCGCTGACCGAGACGATGGTGCGCGAGATCCGCGGCGTCCTGTCGCTCGCACCCCAGCACGGCTGGCGGGTCCCGATCGTCACGACCGAGGCCGCCCGCGGGGAGGGGATCGACGAGCTCGTCGCCCGCCTCGACGAGCACCGCGCCCACATCGAGGCCGAGGGGACGCTGGTCGAGCGCCGCCGCCGCAACCTCCGCAACGAGGTCCTCGGCCTCGCCGCGACCCGGATCCGCCACCGCCTCGAGGCCGCGCTCGCCGACGACGCCGGGTTCGCCCGCCTCCTCGACGAGGTCGTCGCCCGCCGCCTCGACCCGGCCAGCGCCGCCGCCGCCCTGCTCGAGCGGGCGGGCGCCGACGCCTGAGCGGCGCCCGCGCGACCGGCGCTCAGTCGGGATCGCGCACGCGCAGGGACCCGCGCAGCGCGGCCCCGTCGCGCATCGCGTGCCAGGCCCGCCACTCGCGGGCGACGAGCGCGGCGAGCGCGACCCCGACGGCGGCGAGCAGGACCGCCTCCCCGGAGCCGATCGGCATCCCGAAGCGCGGCAGGACGTCCTGCGCGCCGCCCCACGGCATCGGCCCGGGGGGGGGGGGGGGCCCCCCCCCCCCCCCCCCCCCCCCCGCGCGCCGCCCGCCCCGGCCCGCCCGCCGG
>JADGIB010000048.1 GCA_019683665.1 Solirubrobacteraceae bacterium | reverse complement strand
ATCGGAGATGTGTATAAGACACCGGGCACGACCCGGGCGGCGCGGACCGGGGCCGGGGTGAGCGCGGCCGCGACGATGACGAGGACGAAGGCGACGGACTGCAGGACGATGCCGAACGCGTCGCCCGGCAGCGGGTCGCCGAAGACGAGGATGCCGCCCGCGATGCAGGAGACGTTCGCGGCGGTGCCGGTGATCGCGATGACCGGGACGGCCTCGCCGACCTGCAGGCCGCGGGCCGACGCGTAGAACGCGGCGACCGAGGCGACCCCGGCGAGGAGCAGCCACGGCGAGACGAGGCCGAGGATCCCGTCGATGCCGACGAGGCCGGTGAGCGCCTTGATCGCGACGTCGGAGACGCCGAAGAGGACGCCGGCGGCGGCGCCGAGCGCGAGGCCGTGGTGCTCGGCGCGGGCGCCGACGACGCGCGGGCCGGCGATGAGGAGCGCGCCGAGGCCGAGCAGGCCGCCCTCGAAGGCGACCATCGCGATGACCGAGTAGCTCGAGTGGGCGCCGGTCGCGCCGGGCTGGGTCACGGCGATGAGTCCGATGCCGAGCGCCATCGCGGCGAGGCCGAGCCACTGGCGGCGGCCGACCTGGAAGCCGAAGAGCCGGTCGGCCATGACGGCCAGCAGGACGAGGCCGCCGGCGAGCACGACCTGGACGACCGACAGCGGCGCGAGCGCGAGCGCGGCGACGTGGAAGACCCACGCGCCGAGCGCGACGAGCATGCCGAGGGCGAACCAGGGAGAGCGGAAGAGCCCGACGGCCGACGCGATCGGGCGGCGGATGTCGACGGGCGGCGCGGCGCAGGCTCCGCGGTGCTTGTAGAGGAACGCGAGGTTCGTCACGAAGGCGCAGAGCAGCGCCATGAGGATGCCGAGGTGAAGAGTCATTCAGGGAGTTCGAGCGCCGGTGGGAAGGGAGTTCGCGGGGCCGGGGGTCGCTCCAGTCGTCGGCTGCCGCGACTCCAACCTTGATGCCCGACGTCGGCGAGAACCATAGCGACCTGGGCCACATCTCCGTGCCGATTGGTCGAAACGGCACGGATCCGTCGCGGAGACTGCGGGGTTCACGGGGTCGCCGGCGTCGACGGCATCGCCCGTCCCCCTTCGCCCGCGGGCGCGCCGACCCTCCCCCTGCACGACGACGCCCGCCCCCGCGGTGCTCGGGCGGGCGCCTCGTTCAGCCGTGACGTGCGGTGACGGGCCGGCCGGCTACTCGTCGTCCCCCTCGGCGGGGACGTCGAGGTCGGCGAGCTCCTCGGCGAAGCCGGGGTCCGCGCCGCCGTTGCCGATCTCGCCCAGCGACTGCAGCTCCTGGTCGTCGAAGCCGAAGCCGCCGAGCCCGAGCTCGGCCGCGATGTCGTCGGAGTCCAGCAGCCCGACCTCGTCGGCCCGGGGCAGCGGCTCGGCCGGCTCGATCTCGATCCGCCGGTAGCGCTTGAGGCCCGTGGCGGCCGGGATCAGCTTGCCGATGATCACGTTCTCCTTCAGGCCGTTGAGGCGGTCGATCTTGCCCTCGAGCGCCGCGTCGGTCAGGACCTTCGTGGTCTCCTGGAAGGAGGCCGCCGACAGGAACGAGTCCGTGTTCAGCGAGGCCTTCGTGATGCCGAGGATGATCTCCTCGTACTGGGCCGGCTCGCCGCCCTCGGCGATGACCTTCTCGTTGGCCCGCTGGAACTCGTAGCGGTCGACGAACGCGCCCGGCAGGTAGTCCGTGTCGCCCTTCTGGTCGACCCGCACCTTCTTGAGCATCTGGCGGACGATGAGCTCGATGTGCTTGTCGTTGATGTCGACGCCCTGGGACTTGTAGACGACCTGCACCTCCTTGACGAGGTACTGCTCGGTCGCCGTCCGCCCCTGGATGCGCAGCACGTCGTGCGGGTACAGCGAGCCCTCGTTGAGCTGCGTGCCCTTCTCGATCCGCTGGCCGTCCTCGACGAACAGGCGCGTGCGCCGCGGGAACGAGTACTTGTGCTCGTCGCCCGCGTCGTCGGTGACGACGACGGTGAGGGCCTTGTCGGACTCCTCGATCGAGACGACGCCGTCGACCTCGCTGATCTGCGCCAGGCCCTTCGGCTTGCGCGCCTCGAACAGCTCGACGACGCGCGGCAGGCCGTGCGTGATGTCCGCGCCGGCGACGCCGCCGGTGTGGAACGTCCGCATCGTCAGCTGCGTGCCCGGCTCGCCGATCGACTGCGCGGCGATGATGCCGACCGCGTCGCCGATCTGCGCGAGCTTGCCGGTCGCCAGCGAGCGGCCGTAGCACATCTGGCACACGCCGCTGGTGGCCTCGCACTTCAGCACCGAGCGCACCGGGATCTTCCCGTTGACGCCCTCGTCGTCGTACTGCGGGCGGTAGGCGTCGATGATCGCCGTGAACTCGTCGCGGCCGATCTCCTTGCCCTTCTCGACGAGGACGGTCCTGCCGTCGGGGGCGGTGATGTCGACGGGGGCGATCCGGCCGACGAGGTTGTCGTTCGGCTCGCCGGCGTCGTTGAACGCCGCCATCTCGATGTACTCCTCGGTGCCGCAGTCGGTCTCGCGGATGATGACGTCCTGCGAGACGTCGACCAGGCGCCGGGTCAGGTAGCCCGAGTCGGCGGTGCGCAGCGCGGTGTCCGCGAGGCCCTTGCGGGCGCCGTGGGTCGAGATGAAGTACTCGAGCACCGACAGGCCCTCGATGAAGTTGGCCTTGATCGGGCGCGGGATGATCTCGCCCTTCGGGTTGGCCATGAGGCCGCGCATGCCCGCCAGCTGGCGGATCTGCTTGAACGAGCCGCGGGCGCCCGAGTTGGCCATCATGTAGATGGGGTTGAGCGGGTCGAGGTTCTCGATCATCGCCTCGGCCACCTCCTCGGTGGCGGCGTCCCACTGGGCGACGATCGCGTCCTTGCGCTCCTCCTCGGTGATGAGGCCCATCTCGTACTGGTCCTCGATCTCGGCGACCTGGCGGTCGTACTTCGCGAGGATCTCGGCCTTCTCCGGCGGCACGACGACGTCGTTCTTGGAGACGGTGATGCCGGCCTGCGTCGCGTACTTGAACCCGAGTTCCTTGAACGCGTCGAGGACGAGCGCGACCACGGGCGCGCCGTAGCGCTGCACGAGCCCGTCGATGAGCTTCGCGGTGTCGCGCTTCTTCATCGGCTGGTTGACGAACTCGTACGAGCTCGGGTCGAACTCCTCGCCGATGGCCTCCTCGAGCGCGCGCTCGATGCGGTCGTTGTAGATGATCCGCCCGACCGTCGTGAGGATGTGGCCCTCGCGCCCGACCGGCCGGTACTCGGCCAGGTCGTGGAGCCTGACCGCGCCGAACTCGTAGCTGAGCTCGGCCTCCTGCGCCGTGCGGAACACGTGCGGGCGCTTCTCGAGCGTCGACGGGTCGAGCTGCTCGAGCTCCTCCGGCTCGGGGCCGTAGGTGAGGTAGTAGGCGCCCAGCACCATGTCCTGCGACGGCGTCGCCAGCGGCGCGCCGTGCGCGGGAGACAGGATGTTGTTGGCCGACAGCATGAGGATCCGCGCCTCCGCCTGCGCCTCGGCGCTGAGCGGGAGGTGCACGGCCATCTGGTCGCCGTCGAAGTCCGCGTTGAACGCGGCGCAGACGAGCGGGTGGACCTGGATCGCCTTGCCCTCGACGAGGATCGGCTCGAACGCCTGGATGCCGAGGCGGTGCAGCGTCGGCGCCCGGTTCAGGAGGACCGGGTGCTCGGCGATGACCTCCTCGAGGACGTCCCAGACCTCGGGGATCATCGAGTCGACCATCTTCTTGGCCGCCTTGATGTTCTGCGCCGACTTGCGCTCGACGAGCCGGGCCATGATGAACGGCTTGAACAGCTCGAGCGCCATCAGCTTCGGCAGGCCGCACTGGTGCAGCTTCAGGTTCGGGCCGGCGACGATGACCGAGCGGCCCGAGTAGTCGACGCGCTTGCCGAGCAGGTTCTGGCGGAAGCGGCCCTGCTTGCCCTTGAGCATGTCGCTCAGGGACTTCAGCGGCCGGTTGCCCGGGCCGGTGACGGGGCGCCCGCGGCGGCCGTTGTCGAACAGGGCGTCGACGGCCTCCTGGAGCATCCGCTTCTCGTTGTTGACGATGATCTCGGGCGCGCCGAGGTCGAGCAGCCGCTTCAGGCGGTTGTTGCGGTTGATGACGCGGCGGTAGAGGTCGTTGAGGTCCGACGTCGCGAACCGGCCGCCGTCGAGCTGGACCATCGGGCGCAGCTCCGGCGGGATGACCGGGATCGCCTCGAGGATCATCTGCTCGGGGCGGTTGCCCGACTGCAGGAACGCGGAGACGACCTTCAGGCGCTTGACCGCGCGGGCCTGCTTCTGGCCCTTGGCCGTCTTGACCTGCTCCTCGAGCTCGGCCGCCTCGGCCTCCAGGTCGACCTGCTCGAGCAGGTCGCGGATCGCCTCGGCGCCCATGCCGCCGCGGAAGTACTCGCCGAAGCCGTACGGCGACCCGAAGCGCTCCTTGAGCTCGCGGAACAGCGTCTCGTCGTGCTCGATGCGCTTCGGCTCCATCTCCTTGAAGAGCTCCCACACCTGACGCATGCGCTCGGCCGCGTCCTCGATGTAGGCCTCCGTGTCGGCGATGTCGGCCTCGAACGTCTTGCGCAGCTCCTTGATGAGCTTCTCGCGCTCGTCGTCGTCGAGCTTGTTGATCTTGACGTCGAGCGAGTCGGCCCACAGGTGGTCCTCGTCGCTGAAGCCGGTCTGGTCGCCGGTCGTCAGGTACGCCTCGCGGCGCTTGAGCGACTCGCGCAGCTCGAGCACGCGCTCCTCGCGCTCGGCGGCGTAGTTGTCGAGGACCTCGTTGACCTTCTGCTCGAGCTCGGGCAGGTCGCGCTGGCGGGCCTCCTCGTCGACCCAGGTCACGATCGACGCGGCGAAGTAGAGGACCTTCTCCAGCTCCTTGGGCGCCATGTCGAGCAGGTAGCCGATGCGCGACGGGACGCCCTTGAAGAACCAGATGTGGCTGACCGGCGCGGCGAGGTCGATGTGGCCCATGCGCTCGCGGCGCACCTTGGACCGGGTGACCTCGACGCCGCAGCGCTCGCAGACGATGCCCTTGTAGCGGACGCGCTTGTACTTGCCGCAGTAGCACTCCCAGTCCTTCGTCGGACCGAAGATGCGCTCGCAGAAGAGGCCGTCCTTCTCGGGCTTGAGCGTGCGGTAGTTGATCGTCTCGGGCTTCGTGACCTCGCCCGAGCTCCAGGCTCGGATCTGCTTGCTGGACGCGAGGCCGATCTCGATGGCGTCGAAGTTGTTGATGTCGATCAAGGGTTACTCCTGCGGAAGGTCCGCGATGTCCACGTCGGCGTCGATGTCCGCATCGACGTCGGCCTCGGTGTCCTCGGCGTTCTCGTTCTCGGCGGAGGGCTCGCCGGCGTCCGTGTCGTCGGAGCCCTCGACCTGCTCGTCGGCGCCCGCGTTCTCGCCCGCCCGGACGCCGGACAGGTCGATGCCCAGCTCCTCGGCGGCGCGCAGCAGGTCGTCGTCCTCCTCGCCCATCTCCGCGCGCGAGCCCTCGTCGGAGACGACGTTGACGTCGAGCGCCAGCGACTGCATCTCCTTCAGGAGGACCTTGAAGGACTCGGGGATCGACGGCTCGGCGATGTTCTCGCCCTTGACGATCGCCTCGTAGGCCTTCACGCGCCCGACGGTGTCGTCGGACTTGATGGTCAGCATCTCCTGGAGCGTGTAAGCGGCGCCGTAGGCCTCGAGCGCCCACACCTCCATCTCGCCGAAGCGCTGGCCGCCGAACTGCGCCTTGCCGCCGAGCGGCTGCTGGGTGACGAGCGAGTACGGGCCGGTCGACCGCGCGTGGATCTTGTCGTCGACGAGGTGGTGGAGCTTGAGGATGTACATGTAGCCGACGGTCACCTTCTCCTCGAACGGCTCGCCCGTGCGGCCGTTGAAGAGCTGGAGCTTGCCGGTGGCGCGCTCGCCGGGCCGGCGGCTCATGTCGATGTCCATCTTGATGGCGCCCTGGTGCTCCTCCTGCCAGCGGATGAGCGCCTCGTCGACGTCCTCGATCGTCGCGCCGTCGAACACCGGCGTCGAGATGAAGACCTTCTTGGAGCCGTTGCGCTTGGCCTCCTCGTAGGCCTCGCTGCCGTCGTCGTACCAGCCCTGCGCGGCGGCCCAGCCGAGGTGGGTCTCGAGGATCTGGCCGACGTTCATGCGCGACGGCACGCCGAGCGGGTTCAGGATGACGTCGACGGGGGTGCCGTCCTCGAGGAACGGCATGTCCTGCACGTCGACGATCTTCGAGATGACGCCCTTGTTGCCGTGGCGGCCGGCGAGCTTGTCGCCCTCGGAGATCTTGCGCTTCTTGGCGACGAAGACGCGGACGAGCTCGTTGACGCCCGGCGGCAGGTCGTCGCCGTTCTCGCGGCTGAAGGTCATGACGTCGATGACGACGCCGCCCTCGCCGTGCGGCACCTTCAGCGAGGTGTCGCGGACCTCGCGCGCCTTCTCCTTGAAGATCGCGCGGATGAGCTTCTCCTCGGCGGTCAGCTCGGTCTCGCCCTTCGGCGTGACCTTGCCGACGAGCAGGTCGCCGGAGCCGACCTCGGCGCCGATGCGGACGATGCCGCGGTCGTCGAGGTTGCGCAGCGACTCCTCGGAGCGGTTCGGGATGTCGCGGGTGATCTCCTCGTCGCCGAGCTTCGTCGTGCGGGCGTCGATCTCGTACTCCTCGATGTGGATCGAGGTGAGCTCGTCGTCCTGGACCAGCCGGTTGGAGAGGATGATCGCGTCCTCGAAGTTGTAGCCCTCCCAGGACATGAAGGCGACGAGCAGGTTCTTGCCCAGCGCCATCTCGCCGTGGTCGGTCGAGGAGCCGTCGGCCAGGACGTCGCCCTTCTTCACCGTCTGGCCCGGGTTGACCAGCGGCTTGTGGTGGATGAGCGTGCCCTGGTTGGAGCGCATGAACTTCTGCAGCTCGTACTCGTCGCGCCCGCCGTCCTCGCGCTCGACGGTGATGTGGGTCGCGTCGACGTAGGCGATCGTGCCGTCGCTCTTGGCCAGGATCACGTCGCCGGTGTCGAGCGCGGCGCGGCGCTCCATGCCGGTGCCGATGATCGGCGCCTCGGTCTTCAGCAGCGGCACGGCCTGGCGTTGCATGTTGGAGCCCATGAGCGCGCGGTTCGCGTCGTCGTGCTCCAGGAACGGGATCATCGCCGTCGCGACCGACCAGATCTGCTCGGGCGAGACGTCCATGAGGTCGACCTCGCTCGGCGGCACGGTCACGTACTGGCCGGCCTGCGTGCGGCAGAGGCACTCCTCGGCCGTGATGCGGCCGTTCTCGTCGACCGGCGTGTCGGCCTGCGCGACGAGCTTCTCCTCCTCCTGGGTGGCGTCCAGGTGGACGATCTCGTCGGTGACGACGCCGTCCTTGACGACGCGGTACGGGGTCGTGACGAACCCGTGCTCGGAGACCTTCGCGTAGCTCGACAGCGAGCCGATCAGGCCGATGTTCGGGCCCTCCGGGGTCTCGATCGGGCACATGCGCCCGTAGTGCGTCGGGTGGACGTCGCGGACCTCGATCGGCGCGCGCTCGCGGGTGAGGCCGCCGGCGCCCAGCGAGTTCAGGCGGCGGCGGTGCGTCAGCCCGGCCAGCGAGTTCGTCTGGTCCATGAACTGGCTGAGCTGCGAGGAGCCGAAGAACTCCTTCATCGCCGCCACGACCGGGCGGATGTTGATGATCGTCTGCGGCGTGATCGTGTCGGCGTCCTCGGTCGTGAGGCGCTCGCGCACGACGCGCTCCATGCGGTACAGGCCGATCCGGAACGCCTCCTGGATCAGCTCGCCGACGGTGCGCAGGCGGCGGTTGCCGAAGTGCTCGTACTCGTCCAGGTGCTCCTGGACCGGCTCGCGCGGCAGGGCCGCGGCCTCCGCCGCGTAGTCCTTGATCTCGACCTCGGGGTCCTCCGGCATGCCGAGCAGCTTCGGCAGCGTGACGAGCTCCTTGACGAGGGCGAGGATGTCGTCGTGGGTGAGCGTCCGGGTCTCGAGGTCGATGTCGAGGCCCAGGCGCGAGTTCAGCTTGTAGCGGCCGACCCGGCTGAGGTCGTAGCGCTTGGGGTCGAAGAAGAGCTGGTTGAGAAGCGCGCGCGCGTTGTCGACGCTCGGCGGCTCGCCCGGGCGCTGCTTCTTGAACAGCTCGATGAGCGCCCCCTCCTCGGTCTTCGTGACCTCGGGGTCCGCCTCGATCGTGTTGCGGATGTAGATCGAGTTGTCGAAGAGGCGCAGGATCTCCTCGTCGCTCGCGTAGCCCATCGCCCGCAGCAGGACGGTGACCGGCAGCTTGCGCTTGCGGTCGATGCGGACGAAGACCTTGCCCTTCTTGTCGATCTCGAGCTCGAGCCAGGAGCCGCGGGCCGGCATCAGGTTCGCGATGAAGACCTGCTTCTCGCGGTCCTTGGGCTCCATGAGGTAGGCGCCCGGCGAGCGGACGAGCTGCGTGACGACGACGCGCTCGGTGCCGTTGATGATGAACGTCCCGCGCTCGGTCATCCACGGGAAGTCGCCCATGAAGACCGACTGCTCGCGGATCTCGCCCGTCTCCCGGTTCACGAACGCGACCGTGACGGTGAGCGGGCGCGCGTAGGTGAGGTCCTTCTCGCGGCACTCCTCGATGGACGCGACCGGCTCGTCGAAGTGGAACTCCCCGAAGTCGACGGCGAGGTTGCCGGTGTAGTCCTCGATCGGCGTGATGTCGTCGATCGTCTCGCGCAGGAGCCCGTTCTCGGGGTCGACGAGGCGCTCGAACGAGCGGCGCTGGATGTCGATGAGGTTCGGGACCTCGAGCGGCTTGCTCAGGCGCGCGAAGGACCGGCGCGTGCGCGTGGCGTCAGTGGAAGCCAAGACGGCGACTCCTCTGGAGGGTCGAAGGTGCGAGAGGGCGGGGGCGTCGCGCGCTCGAAGCGAACGCGCGCGACGTTCCAAGTTAGCACAGCGCGAAGCGTGACCCCCGCGGGGGCGTCTCGGCGCTCACGGACCCCGCCCTGGGCGACCACGTATGTGGCGCGGCGCCGGAAGGTGGGCGGCTGCGACTATCGGCCGAGCGGCCTGAACTGTACCAACCGCCCCGCGACCCGGGTCGCGTCCCCCGCCCCGCGGGGGGCCCCCCGGCGCGGGGCCCCGCCCCGCGGGGCGCCCCCCCCCCGGGGGGGGCCCCCGGGGGGGGGGGGGCCCGGGCCGGGGTCAGCGCACGACGAACCGGGGCGAGCGCAGGTCGGTGCCGGTGCAGTCGCCGCCGTCGGGCGACGTCGCGTGCTCGATCGCCATGTCGACGTGGTAGGCGCCGGGGCGCAGCTTGATCTCGCGGCTGCCCGTCCGCGTGTCGCCGCCGAACAGGTAGCGGCGCGTCCCGTCGGGCGCCTCGGCCGGGATGTACGTGCCGCGGCGGTCGTCGCGCAGGATCCGCACCTGCCACTGCCACGAGGTCGCCTCCTGGCCCGCGCAGCCGCCGAGCGACCAGGTGACGCGGACCGTGCGCGGCGTCTTCGGCTTGGCCTTGCGCGGCGGGCGGCCGACCTGCTCGGCCTTCACGCAGTCGACGTTGAGGTTCTCGGCCTGCTCGGCGAGACACGCCTCCCAGGTCTGCGGGCGGTCCTGGGCCGCGGCGGGCGCCGCCACCGCGAGCGACCCGGCGGCGGCGAGGATGAGGGTGGTGATCGACGCATGGTCCGCGGATCATCGGCGGAGCGCCGACGCGCCATCAACCCGGCGGACGCGCGCGTGGACGTTCGTTCGGTCAGGGCCGGCGGACCGCTTCGACGCGCATCTCCTTGCAGACGTTGAAGAGGTGGGTGCGGGCCCAGTCGTACGGGATGAGCCAGCGCAGCAGCCGCGGCCACGCCTCCCACTCCTCGCTCTGGCGGTAGGTGATGCGGGTGATCTGGAACTTCTGGCCGAAGGACGGGTTGCGCTCGAAGAAGCGCTCGGTGAGGAAGACGTGGTGGCCGGGCGACATCCCGTCGGCGCTGTTGGCGTACGGGACGATCGCCACGAACAGCCCGCCGGGGCGCAGCAGCCGGTGCGACTGCGCGAAGACGTGGTCGAGGTGGGAGTGCTCGAGGAAGTGGCGCGAGCGGATCTCCTCCACGCTGCCGTCCGGGAACGGGTACTCGTCCTCGTTGAGGTCGAGCAGGACGTCGGGCCCGCCCTCGACGGACGGCAGCTGGCCCTGCAGCCCGCCGACGCCGCGCAGGTCGTCGGGGCCGACGTAGCCGGGCGGCTTGACGTAGCCGCAGCCGAGGTCCAGGCGCAGCGGCCGGTGGGCGGCCATGAGCTCCTCGATCGAGCTCCAGCGGTCGGCGAGGATCACGCGGCCACCTCCAGGCGGAAGGCCATCTCGTACGGGGACGCCTGCAGGCCGTCGCCGCTGACGAGGGCGTTCACCGGCGCCGACATCGGCTCGAAGGCGATGAGCGGCTCGCCGGGCGGGGCGAAGACCTGCGCGTAGCGGACGCCGCGCTCGAAGACGACGGCGACCCGGCCGGCGCGCAGCGGGGCGCCGGGCGCCTCGTAGAGGTCGTCGAACGCGCGGTCGCCGAGCAGCCCCGACACGGCGGGCGCGTCCTCGACCGCCCCGGTCGGCAGCCCGTCGGCGTCGAGGACGAGGCGGCGCATCGCCGGGATCTCGACCTCGTCGCGGGCGCGGTCGAGCGCGAGGTACGGGTGCCAGCCGAACGAGACCGGGACCCCCTCGCCGAGGACGCGGGTCGTGACCCGCAGCCCGCGGGCGTCGAGCGCGTGCTCGACCTCGACGACGTGGGCGGGCGGGAACGCCGGGTCGTCCCAGCGCAGCCGGCCGCGGACCCGCTCCGGCGTGTCCTCGACGACCTCCCACGGGCCGCGGGCGGCGGGCAGGCCGTGGATCGGGAAGCGCCCGTCGCGGCGGGCCGCGGACGCGTCGATCCGCGCGCTGCGGACCGCCGACAGGCGGTTGGCGAACGGGTACAGGAGCGGCACGCCGAACGTCCGGCCCTCGCGCCGCCACCCGTCCAGGCCGCCGCGCACGCCGAGCAGCTCGTCGCCGCGGCGGCGCAGGGAGGCGACGACCATCCCGGCCTCTGGGGCGACGTCGGCCTCGAGGTGTCCCGCGCGGAGCGTCAGCATCAGGCGCGGCATGATGCCACGGGCGCGGTTGCGGTCAGCACGTGACCGCAATCCGTGGGAGGCTCGCGCCATGAGCCTCATCACCAAGCTGGACTTCGTCGCCATCCCGTCCCAGGACGCCGACCGCGCCCGCCGCTTCTACGGCGAGACGCTCGGGCTGCGCAGGGACGAGCACGCCGACTACGAGTTCTGGGCCGGGGACACGTGCCTGGGGATCTGGGAGCCCGAGAAGCTCGGCGTGCCCTTCCAGCCCCAGAAGAACGGTCACCTCGCGCTCCACGTCGAGGACGTCGACGCCGCCCGGGCCGAGCTCGAGGCCAAGGGCGTGCGGTTCCTGGGCGACACGCTCGACACCGGCGTCTGCAGGATGGCGCTGTTCACCGACCCCGACGGCAACGACCTCATGCTCCACCACCGCTACGCGCCGCAGGGCTGACCCGAGAACGACGAGGGGCGCCCCGGCGGGGCGCCCCTCGATCCAAGCGAACAGCCGGCGGTGTCGCCGCGAGCTACTTGAGCTCGACGGTGGCGCCCGCCTCCTCGAGCTCGGCCTTGAGCTTCTCGGCCTCCTCGCGCTCGACGCCCTCCTTGACCGGCTTCGGCGCCTCGTCGACGAGCGCCTTGGCCTCCTTCAGGCCCAGGCCGGTCGCCGCGCGGACGACCTTGATGACCTGGATCTTCTTGTCGCCGGCGCTCGCCAGGATGACGTCGACCGTCGACGAGGCCTCCTCGCCGCCGGCGTCACCGTCGGCCGCGGGCGCGCCGGCGACCGGGGCGGCGGCCGCCACGGCCGTGGCCGAGACGCCGAACTCCTCCTCGAGCGCCTTGATGCGCTCGGCGAGCTCGAGCACCGAGATGCTCTTGAGCTCCTCGATCCACTCCTGGGTGCTGGTGGCCATGTCTGGTTACTCCTCGTCGTTCGAAGTCGTTGCTGAGTCGTCGGCCCCCTCGGCGGGGTCCGCGGCCGCCTCCGCGCCCTCGGGCGCCTCGGCGTCCTGGTCGGCCTGCGCCTCGGCGGCCGGAGCCTCCTCGGCCGCCGGAGCCTCCTCGGCCTCGGCCGCAGCGGCCTCGGCCGCCTCCGCCGGGGCGCCCTGCCCCACGAGGCCCTGGTCGCGGATCTGGCCGAGCTGGACGGCCAGGCCCGAGATGAGCGCCTGCAGGGTCCGGGCGAGGCCGGAGATCGGCGACGCGACGACGCCCACGAGCTGGCCGTAGAGCACGTCGCGCGAGGGAAGGCGGGAGATCGCGCGGATCTCGTCGGGCGAGAGCGGCGCGCCGTCCATGTAGCCGCCCTTGAAGGGCAGCAGGTCGGTCTCCTTGGCGTAGTCGGCCAGCGCCTTCGCCGCGGCGGCGGCGTCGCCGTGGACGAACGCGAGCGCCGTCGGGCCCTCGAGGAGGTCCTTCAGCGCCTCGGCGCCCGCCTGGTCGGCGGCCCGCTCCGTGAGCGTGTTCTTCACGACCCGGAAGCGGGTGTCGCTCTCGCGCAGCCGGGCGCGCAGCTCCGCCGCCTGGGGCACCGAGATCCCGCGGTAGTCGACGGCGAAGACCGCCTGCGACTCCTGGATCTCGCTGGCGATCTCCGCGATCGCCGCAGCTTTCTGTTCTCGGTTCATCAGCCTCCTAGCCCGGTCTTACGCCGCGCGGCCGCCGGGGGTCTCGGGAGAAGGGCTGTCGCTCAGGCCGCGGCCGGGACAGCCTCCTCGACGATGTCGCGGGTACGGGTGGGGTCCACCTTCACGCCCGGGCCCTGCGTGGAGGCCAGCGTGATCGAGCGGATGTAGCGGCCCTTGGCGGCCGACGGCTTCGCGCGGACGATCTCGTCGATGACGGCCGCGTAGTTCTCCAGCAGCGCCTTGTCGTCGAACGACGTCTTGCCGATCGTCAGGTGGACGATGGCGGTGCGGTCGGTGCGGTACTCGACCTTGCCGGCCTTCGCCTCCTCGACCGCCTTCGCGACGTCCATCGTCACGGTGCCGACCTTCGGGTTGGGCATCTTGCCCTGCGGGCCGAGGATGCGGCCGAGCCGGCCGACGACCGGCATGAGGTCCGGCGTCGCGATCGCGACGTCGAAGTCGGTGAACCCCTCCTCGATGCGCTTGGCGAGGTCCTCGCCGCCCACCACGTCGGCGCCGGCGGCCTCGGCCTCGGCGGCCTTCGGGCCCTGGGCGAACACGGCGACCGTGACGTCCTTGCCCAGGCCGTGGGGCAGCGCGATCGTGCCGCGCAGCTGCTCGTCGGCGTGGCGGACGTTCAGCCCGGTGCGGATGTGCACCTCGACCGACTCGTCGAACTTCGCCCGCTTCAGCTCCTTGACGAGGCGGATCGCCTCGACCGGCGAGTACTCGCGCTCGCGATCGACCTTGGCGCGCGCCTCGAGGTACGACTTGCCGTGCTTGGCCATCAGCCAGCCACCTCCACGCCCATCGAGCGGGCCGTGCCCGCGATGATCTTCGCCGCCTGGTCGACGTCGTGCGCGTTGAGATCCTTGAGCTTCTTCTCGGCGATCTCGCGCAGCTGCGCCTGGGTGATCGTGCCGACCTTCGTGCGGTTCGGCTCCGACGACCCCTTCTCGATGTTCAGCGCCTGGCGGATGAGCACGGCGGCCGGCGGCGTCTTCGTGATGAAGGTGAACGAGCGGTCCTCGTAGACCGTGATCTCGACGGGGATCGTCGTCCCCATGTCGTTCGCCGTCTGGGCGTTGAACGCCTTGACGAACTCCATGATGTTGATGCCGTGCTGGCCCAGCGCCGGGCCGACCGGCGGAGCCGGGCTCGCCTGGCCGCCGGGGGCCTGCAGCTTGATGGTGGTGAGGACCTTCTTCGCCATGGCGTTCGGTTCGCTTCCTAGATCTTCTTGACCTGGTCGAAGCCCACCTCGACCGGGGTCTCGCGTCCAAAGATAGAGACGAGGACCTTCAGGCGGCTGGCGTCCTCGTTGATCTCGGAGATCTCGCCGGAGAAGTCCGAGAGGGGGCCGGAGATGACCTTGACCGACTCGCCGATGGAGAACTGGGCGCGCGTCCGCGGCGCGGTCGCGACCTCCTTCTTCAGCAGCCGGTCGACCTCGGCCTGGGTGAGCGGAACGGGCTCGTTGGAGGCCCCGACGAACCCCGTCACGCCGGGCGTGCCCTTGACCAGGCTCCACGAGTCCTCGTTGAGATCCATGTTCACGAGCACGTACCCGGGCATCGTCCGCTTCTCGGTGGTCACCTTCTGGTTGTCCTTCATCTCCGAGACGGTCTCGGTCGGGACGACCACCTGGCGGATGTTGCGCTGCTGGCCGAGCGAGACCACGCGATGCTCGAGGTTCTGCTTGACCTTCTTCTCGTGGCCCGAGTAGGTGTTGACGACGTACCAGCGGAACATGGTTTCTCTCTGATCAGATGATGAACTCGACGACGCGCTGGGCGACCCAGTCGGCGATGCCGAGGTAGGCGCCGGCGATCAAGACGAACCCGATGACGACCGTCGTCGCCTGGGCGACGTGACGCCGGTCGGGCCACTGGACGCGCTGGAGCTCAGCCCAGCTCGCGCGCAGGAAGTTCAGGACCCGGTTGCCGCCGGGTCGCGGCCCGCCGCGCTCGTCGGCGGGGATCCGAGCGGTGCGGCCGGCCTCGGCCGCCTCGCGCTCGAGCTCGCGGTCGGACAGGTCGGACGTCTGGCCGCCCGCCCCCGCGACGAGCGCGGCCTCGGCCTCGTCGACCTCGCCCGAGGCGTGCTCGAGCTCTCCGGGGAGATCCTCTCTCCGGAGCGGGTCGTCGTCCTTGCGTGGGCCGCGCGCCATCGGGTTGCGCTCCCTACCGGGTCTCCCGGTGGGACGTGTGCTTCCGGCACCACTTGCAGTACTTGCGCAGGGTGATCCGGTCGGGGTTGTTTCGCTTGCTCTTGTTCGTCTGGTAGTTGCGCCGCTTGCACTCCTCGCACGCGAGGGTGACTGCGATGCGCACGTCTCCGCGGGCCATCTGGCGGGCTCCCGGGTCGGGACACAAAGGAACGACCCGCCGGCGGCAGGTCGGAGGGCGCATGGTAGCCGATCAGGCGCGCGCGCTCGTCGCCGGGTCGAGCCGGGTCATCCGCACGGACGCCTCGAGCGTCGCCTGCGCCCCGCCGCGGTACACGCCGCGGATCGGCGGGACGTCACGGTAGTGGCGGCCGTGGCCGATCTTCACGTGCCCCTCCCCGACGAGCCGGCGGTTCGTCGGGTCCGCGCCCCACCACACCGGCTCGCTCGACCCGTCGGCCGCCGGCAGCAGCGCCTCCAGCCAGGCGTGGGTGGCGACCTCAACGGAGTCCTCGGACGCGTGCTCGCCGGGCGCCCACAGGTAGCCGGACACGTAGCGGGCGGCGATCCCGTGGCGGCGCAGGAGCAGCAGGCCGAGGTGGACGAAGTCCTGGCAGACGCCGGCGCCGGCGTCGAGGAGGTCGGTGACCGTCGAGTCGACGTACGTGACCCCCTGGCGGTAGGCGAACGTGTCGGGGACGAGCTCGGTGAGCCGGCGCAGCGTGGCCAGGCGGGGTCGCCGCGCGCAGCCGCCCGGTCAGCTCGTCGAGGCGCGGGTCGCCGGTCGTGTCGTTGTCGGGCAGCAGGAACTCGCCGCCGGCCTCCGCGTAGGCGCGGGTGGCGATCGCCTCCCAGCCCGCCTCCGGCGGCTCGCCCGGGTCGGAGGTCGTCACCCGGGCGCGGACGTCGATCGTCAGGTGGTCGTGCGGCCTGGAGATCCCGAACTCGATGACCTCGGTGCCGAAGTAGTCCTCGTGGCGGCCCAGGCGCGTCTCCGGGTCGATGCGCACGACGAAGTCGTCGACGCGCTGGGTGCGGTTCGTCGCCGGGCGCACCCGCAGGACGTTGAGGTTGTCGGTGACCGGCTCGTGGTAGCGGTACTCGGTGAGATAGCGCAGCTGGACGTGCATGGCGGTCAGGCCAGGGCGCCGGCGAAGTAGCGCGAGGCGATGTCGCGGTCGAGGGACTGCAGCTCGCGGCCGACGAGCGCGAGGACCTCGTGGAGGTCCTGCTCCTCGCCGTCCCAGGCGCGGAACTCGAGGTCGGCGGAGACGCGCTTGAGGCGCAGCACCGGCTC
>JADGIB010000047.1 GCA_019683665.1 Solirubrobacteraceae bacterium | reverse complement strand
AGCAGGAGCCGCGCCCCCGCCCCCACCGAGACGGCGACGACGATCCCGAGCACGACACCGAGTGCGACGTCCAACGGCCTCCCTCCCCTCGTCTCGGGCCGAGGAGTACCCGCGATCGGCGCCGCCCACCCCACCGCTCGTCGGCGTTCGGGCACCGCTCGTCGTCGCGCGCCGCCCGCCCGTCGAACCGCCCCTGGGCCGCCCCGGCGGGCCCGGGTAGAAGGCGCCCCGTCCGGTCACCGAGGGGAGGAGTGGTTGCCATGGCCGTGCCCGCAGGCGGGCAGGTGCGCATCGACTGGGAGGCGGTCGAGCGCGCGCCCGAGTTCCAGGAGCTCGTGCGGCGCCGCAGGCGCTTCGTGGCGCCCGCGACCGCCTTCTTCCTCGTCTGGTACCTCGGCTTCATCGTCCTCGCCGGGTACGCGCCCGGCTTCATGGGCGAGTCGATCTACGAGGGCTTCACCGTCGGCTACCTGATCGCACTCACCCAGTTCGTCATGGTCTGGTGGCTGGCGGCCTGGTACATCCGCAGGTCCGACCGCGAGCTCGACCCGCTGCGCGCCGCCGCCGCCGCGCAGGCCCAGCGCGACGTCGACCGGCAGCGCGCCGACCACGCGGCGCGCTTCTCAGCCGGCGAGGAGGCGGGCCGATGACCCCGGTCTTCGCGGAGGTCAACGTCGAGGCCGTCGTCATCTTCGGCCTCGTCGTCGCGATCACGCTCGGGATCACGTACTGGGCGTCCAAGCGGGTGCGCAGCGCCACCGACTTCTGGGCGGCCGGGCGCGGCATCAGCGGCCCCCAGAACGGGTTCGCGATCGCCGGCGACTACATGTCGGCGGCGTCGTTCCTCGGCATCGCCGGCCTCATCTTCCTCTACGGCTTCGACGGGTTCCTCTACTCGGTCGGGTTCCTCGTCGCGTTCCTGACCGTCCTGTTCCTGCTCGCCGAGCGGATGCGCAACGCCGGCAAGTTCACGATCGCCGACGTGCTCTCGTTCCGGCTGCGCGAGCGGCCGGCGCGGGTGGCGGCGGCCACCGGCACGCTGGCGGTGGCGGCCTTCTACCTGATCGCGCAGATGGTCGGCGCGGGCGCGCTCATCCAGGCGCTCGTCGGCATCGACTACAACCTCGCGATCCTGCTGACGGGCGTGTTCATGCTCGTCTACGTCGTCTTCGGCGGCATGATCGCCACGACCTGGGTGCAGATCATCAAGGCGGTCATGCTCATGGCCGGCGCGATCGGCCTGTCGATCCTCGTCATGAACCGGGTCGGCTGGAACCCGGTCGAGCTGTTCAACCGGGCGGAGGCGCAGGCCGGCGGCGGGTCGTTCTCGCTGGCGCCCGGCGCCCTCTACACCAACCCGGTCGACACCGTCTCGCTCGGCCTGGCGCTCGTGCTCGGCACCGCGGGGCTGCCGCACATCCTCATGCGCTTCTTCACGGTGCCCGACGCGAAGGCGGCCCGCAGCTCGGTGCTGTGGGCGGTGATCCTCATCGGCGCCTTCTACATCATGACGACGGCGCTCGGGGTCGGCGCGCGGGCGTTCCTGGGCGAGGCCGGCGTCGAGGCGGCCGGCGCGGGCGCGAACCTCGCGGCCCCGAACCTGGCCCAGTTCCTGGGCGGCGGCGCCGGCACGTTCGGCGGCGACGCCCTGCTGGCGATCATCGCCGCGATCGCGTTCGCGACGATCCTCGCCGTCGTCGCCGGGCTCGTCATCAGCGCGTCGGGGGCGGTCGCCCACGACCTGTGGTCGAACGTCGTGCGCAAGGGCGCGGACTCCGAGCACGAGGAGGTCCTCGTCGCCCGGATCGCCGCCGTCGCCATCGGCGCGATCTCGATCGCAATCGCGATCGGCGGCGGCAAGGACCTGAACGTCTCGTTCATGGTCGGCCTCGCCTTCGCGGTCGCGGCGAGCGCGAACTTCCCCGCGCTCGTGCTCGCGCTCGGCTGGCGGCGCTTCAACACCGTCGGGGCGGTGACCGGGGTGGCGGTCGGCACGTTCTCGTCGATCTTCCTCGTGCTCATCAGCCCGAAGGTGTGGCCGGGCCCCGACTCCGAGGGCGGGCTGCTGCCGTTCTACGACCTGGCCAACCCGGGGATCGTCTCGATCCCGCTCGGCTTCCTGGCCTGCTGGGCCGGGACGATGCTCAGCCGCGAGCACGGCAACGAGCGCTCGTTCCACGAGCTCTACGTCCGCTCGGAGACCGGGCTGGGCGCCGAGGCGGCGCCGGCCGCGTCGCCCGGCCCGCAGCGAGCGGGCACGCGGGTGCCGACCTCGGCATGATGTCCGGCAGGTAGGACCCAGTACCCGAGAAGGAGGAGAGCACGGTCATGGCCACCGATCTGGAGCACGAGCTGGCAGAGCTGCTCGACGTCGAGTCGTTCGCGCCCGAGGCGGCGTTCCGTGACCGTGCCCTCATCGCCGACGACCGCGTCCACCGCGAGGCGGCCGAGGACCCGGCCGGCTGGTGGCTGAAGCAGGCGAAGGCGCTGTCGTGGTTCCGCGAGCCGACCGTCGCGCTCGACGACGCCGACCCGCCCTTCTACAAGTGGTTCACCGACGGGACGCTGAACGCGTCGGTGAACTGCCTGGACCGCCACGTCGAGGCCGGGCGGGGCGACCGGGTCGCGTTCCACTGGCGCGGCGAGGAGGGCGAGGTGCGCGACGTCACCTACGCGGACCTGCTCGCCGACGTGCAGCGGTGCGCGAACGCGCTGAAGGCGCACGGGATCGGCAAGGGCGACGTCGTCGGGATCTTCCTGCCGATGATCCCCGAGGTCGTCGTGGCGATGCTCGCCTGCGCGCGGATCGGGGCGATCCACAACGTCGTCTTCGGCGGCTTCAGCGCCGAGTCGGTGCGCGAGCGGATGGAGTTCTCGGCCGCGAAGGCGCTGATCACCGTCGACGGGGCGCGGCGCAAGGGCCGCACCGCGGCGATCAAGGCGCAGGTCGACGCGGTCGGGATGCCGGTGCGGACGACGTTCGTCGTGCGCCACACCGGGATCGAGTGCCCGATGGGCGACGGCGACGTGTGGTGGCACGAGGCGCTGGCGGCGGCCGACCCGGTCTGCCCGCCGGAGGAGCTGGAGGCCGAGCACCCGCTCTACATCCTCTACTCGTCCGGGTCGACGGCCAAGCCGAAGGGGATCCTCCACACGACCGGCGGCTACCTCACCCAGGTCGCCTGGACCCACCGCCACGTCTTCGACCTCAAGCCCGACGAGGACGTGTACTGGTGCTCGGCCGACGTCGGCTGGGTCACCGGCCACAGCTACATCGTCTACGGGCCGCTGGCCAACGGCTGCACGTCGGTCATGTTCGAGGGCGCCCCCGACTACCCCGACAAGGACGTCTGGTGGAAGCTCTGCGCCGAGCTCGGGGTGACGATCTTCTACACCGCGCCGACGGCGATCCGCGCCTGCATGAAGTGGGGCGAGCAGTACCCGGCCCGCCACGACCTCTCGTCGCTGCGCCTGCTCGGCACGGTCGGCGAGCCGATCAACCCGAAGGCCTGGCTCTGGTACCACAAGGTCATCGGCGGCGGGCGCTGCCCGATCGTCGACACGTGGTGGCAGACGGAGACCGGCGCGATCATGATCACGACGCTGCCCGGCGCCCAGGCCGCGAAGCCCGGCTCGGCCGGCACGCCGCTGCCCGGCATCGCCGCCCGCGTCGTCGACGACGCCGGCGAGGAGGTCCCGCGCGACACCCAGGGCTACCTGACCCTGACCCGGCCGTGGCCGTCGATGCTGCGCACGCTCTACAAGGACGACGAGCGCTACGTCGCCACCTACTGGGAGAAGTACGGCCCGCGCACGTACTTCGTCGGCGACGCCGCCCGCCAGGACGCCGACGGCTACTTCTGGGTCATCGGCCGCGTCGACGACGTCCTCAACGTCTCCGGCCACCGCATGAGCACGGCCGAGATCGAGAGCGCGATCGTCTCCCACCCGAAGGTGGCCGAGGCCGCCGTCATCGGCCAGAGCGACGAGACGACCGGCCAGTCGGTCACCGCGTTCGTGACCCTCGAGGGCAACCTCGAGGGCGACGAGGCGCTCGAGGCCGAGATCCGCGAGCACGTCGCCCAGCGGATCGGCAAGCTCGCCCGCCCGAAGCGGATCATCTGGTCCGACGACCTCCCGAAGACCCGCTCGGGCAAGATCATGCGCCGCCTCCTGCGCGACATCGCCGAGGGGCGCGAGCTCGGCGACGTCACCACCCTGCGCGACCCCGACGTCATGAGCCGGCTCGAGGCGCGCGTGAAGGAGCTGCAGGCCGAGGACGGCGCCTAGCCGCCGGGCGCTCAGCCGCCCCCGACGGCGACCTCGGCCTCGGCCTTGCGGATGATCGCGCGGCCGTTCTGCTCGACGACGATGTCGACCGTCGCGACGCCGTCGCGCTCCTCGCGGACGGTCGAGGTGACGGTCAGCTCGGCCTCGGGGACGCCCATGCCGCGGAACGTGACGTCGAGGCGGCGCAGCGCGGCGGGGTCGCCGGCGGCCTCGGTCTGGGCGCGGGCGCACTGGGCCATCATCCACAGGCCGTGGAGGATCCTCCCCGGCAGGCCGACGGACCTCGCGAACTCCTCGTCGATGTGGATCGGGTTGAAGTCCCCCGAGGCGCCCGCGTAGCGGACGGTGAGGTAGCGGTCGGGGGTGACCTTGAGCATCGGGATCTCCATCAGGCGGCGCGCACCACGTTCATCCAGCGTCCGACGCAGACCTCGGCCCCCTCCTGGTCGACCGAGCGCGTCTCGAAGGTGTAGAAGCCGTTGCCGGCCCGCTCGGAGACCTCGACGAGCTCGGCGGTCGTCGTGATCTCGTCGCCGGCGACGACGAGCCTGCGCCACACGAACTCCTGGCCGCCGTGCAGCAGCCGGGAGAAGTCGATGCCGACCTCGGGGTCGACCATCGCGGGCGCGAGCGCGGGCATCGCGTAGACGACGGCGAACATCGGCGGGGCGACGACGTCGCGGTAGCCGGCCGCGCGGGCGGCCTCGACGTCGAGGTAGAGCGGCTCGGTCTCCCCCACCGCGCGCGCGAACTCGCGCACCTTCTCGCGCCCGACCGCGTACGTGACGGGCGGGAACTGCTTGCCGACGGCGTCGGTGTTCACGGCCATGGCCCGCATCCTGCCACGTCGCCGCCCCGGCCCGGGGCCCGCCGCGGGGCGGCACCCCCCGGCCGGGCGGGTCACACGATCGACGCGTGGACGCCGCCGTCGACCGACCACGCCGCGCCCGCCACCCCGGAGGCGAGCTCCGAGCAGAGCACGACGGCGATCCGGGCCACCTCGTCGACCTCGAGCGCCCGGCCGATCGGCAGCCGCCCGCCCTGGGCGCGCAGGACCTCCTCGCGCGAGACGCCGCGCCGCCGCGCGAGCTGGTCGGCCAGCCCGCCCGGCGCCGTCCACCCCTCGCTGAGCGCCATGCCGGGCGCGATCGCGTTCACGCGCACCCCCTGCGCCGCGTAGCGGTCGGCGAACGCGCGCGACAGCGCGAGCTGCGCGGCCTTCGTCACCGAGTACGACATCGCCAGCGTCCCCGACGGGCGCTTGCCCGACGACGACGAGACGTTCACGACCCGGCCCCAGCCGTTGGCGGCCATCCGCGGGCAGGCGGCGCGCATCAGCCGCATCGACGCCATCACGTGCAGGTCCCAGTCGCGCTGCCACTCGGCGTCGGTCAGCTCGTCGAGGTCGCGGATCTCGGCCAGGCCCGCGTTGTTGACCAGGACGTCGACCGACCCGAACGCGCGCTCGCAGGCGGCGACGATCGCCTCGGCCGCCTGCGGGCCGGTGACGTCGGCCGCGTGCCAGGCGGCGCCGAGCTCCTCGGCGGCCGCGCGCAGCGCCGCCTCGCCGCGGGCGACGAGCAGCACCCGGGCGCCCTCCTGCACGAGCAGCCGCGCGATCGCCAGCCCGATCCCCTTCGACGCGCCGGTGACGATGCAGGCGCGCCCCTGCAGTCCGAGGTCCATGCGCGTCAGGGTGTCACACGTACCGCCGCGCCGCGGCCTCCGCGCTGCGCCCGTACCCGCCGCCGAACAGGACCGCGTGCACGAGCAGCGGCAGCAGCTGGTAGAGCGCGACCCGCTCGGCGTGCCCGTCGGCGAGCGGGTGCGCCTCGGCGTAGGCGTCGAGGACCCGCGGCCCCGGCGCGCCGAACAGCGCCAGCATCGCCAGGTCGACCTCGCGGTGCCCGCCGTGGGCGGCCGGGTCGATGAGCCACGGCCGCCCGTCGGCCCCGGCGAGCACGTTCCCGCTCCACAGGTCCCCGTGCAGGCGCGCGGGCGGCTCGGGCGGGCCGGCCAGCTCGTCGATGCGCTCGCACACGCGCAGGACCGCGCCGGCCCCCGCCGCCGACAGCGCCCCGCGGTCGCGGGCCATCGCCGCCAGCGGCTCCAGGCGCCGCCGGGCGTAGAACGTCGGCCAGTCGCCGGCCGGCTCGTTCGGGAGCACGACCGGGCCGAGGCGCATGGGCCACGGGGCGCCGAACCCGTCGGCCCCGGCGGCGTGCAGGGCGGCCAGCCCGCGCCCGAGCTCCTCCTCCCCGGCGGCGTCGAGGCGCCCGGCGTCGATCCACTCGAGCGCGAGGAACCGCTCGTCGCAGGCGAGCACGCGCGGCACCCGCAGCGCGCCCGGCTCGGCCAGCCAGGCCAGCCCGCGCGCCTCGGTGGCGAACTCGTCGGGCGCGGCCCCGGGGCGGGCCTTCACGAACGCGCGCCCGCCGCCGGCGAGCTCGACCGTCCACGCGTCGTTGAGGTCGCCGCCGGCGATCCGCCGGGCGGCGGCGACCGGGCCGAGCGCGTCCTCGAGCCCGGGCGGCAGGCTCATGCGCGGGCGGCGCGGATCTCGTCGAGCAGGCCGCGGCAGGCCGCCTCGACGAGGTCGAGGACGTCGTCGAAGCCGCGCGGGCCGCCGTAGTACGGGTCGGGGACGTCGAGGTCGCCGGCGTCCGCCGACGCCGGGTCGAACTCGCGCAGCAGCCGGACCTTCTCTCGCGCCTGCGGATGGGGCGCCATCGCGTGCAGGTCGCGCAGGTTCGACCCGTCCATCGCGAGGATGAGGTCGAACTCGTGGAAGTCCTCGGGGCGCACCTGGCGCGCCGCGCCGGTCAGCTCCGTCCCGCGCCGGCGCGCCGCCGCGGCCGCGCGCGGGTCCGGCGGCTCGCCGACGTGCCACCCGCTCGTGCCGGCGCTGTCGATCACCACCTCGCCGTCGAGCCCGGCGTCGCGCACGAGCCGGGCCATCACGCCCTCGGCCGTCGGCGAGCGGCAGATGTTGCCCAGACACACGAACAGGATCCGCATGGCGCGCAGGGTACGGGCGCCGGGCCCTACCCGGCCAGGCGCGCGGCGAGCTCCGGCACGACGCGCTCGAGCTCGGCGGCCGGGACCGCGCGCCCGTAGTGCCAGCCCTGGCCGAAGTCGCAGTCCAGGCCGGCCGCGGCGGCCGCCTGGTCGGGCCGCTCGACCCCCTCGGCGATGACCCGCAGCTCGAAGCTGCGCGCCATCTGCGTCACCGCCTGCACGATCGCCCAGTCGCCGGCGCGCAGGAACGAGCGGTCGAGCTTCAGCCCGTCGAACGGGAAGTCGCGCAGGACCGCCAGCGACGACTGGCCGGTGCCGAAGTCGTCGAGGACGAGGAGGACGCCGAGCCCGCGCAGGGCGGCGAGCACCTCCGCCGCCCGGTCGGGTCCTCGAGCAGGGCCGTCTCGGTCACCTCGACGCAGAAGCGCCCGGCGTCGAGCCCGTGGCGGTCGAGCGCCGCGGCGACGTCCTCGACGAGCGTGCCCTGGGCGACCTGGCGCCAGGAGACGTTCACGCCGACCATCGCCCGCCGCAGCACCCGCACGTCGCGGCGCGCCCACTCGGCGGCCTGGCGCACCGCCTCGTCGATCACCCAGCGGCCGAGCTCGTGGATGAGGCCGCTGTCGGTCGCCGGCCCGATGAACTGGTCGGGCATGAGCAGGCCGCGCTCGGGGTGGCGCCAGCGCACGAGCGACTCGAGCGCTGCGACCCGCCGGTGCTTGAGCGAGACGATCGGCTGGTAGGCGAGCACGAGCTCCCCGCGGCAGACGGCGTGGCGCAGGTCGGCCAGCAGCCCGACGTGCTCGAGCGTCTGCGTGCGCATCGTCGCGTCGAACAGCTCGTAGCGGCCCTTGCCGCGCGACTTGGCCCGGTACATCGCCACGTCGGCGTCGCGCAGGAGCGCCTCCGGGTCCGAGCAGGTGTCCGGCCCGGCGAGCGCGATCCCGATCGACGCGGTCGGCACGAACTGGCTGGGCCCGAGGTCGACCGGCCCGTCGAACGCCTCCAGCAGCCGGTCGGCGACCGCGAGCACCTCCGACGGGTCCGACAGGCCCTCGCAGAGGACGACGAACTCGTCGCCGCCGAAGCGCGCGAGCGTGTCGATCGCGCGCAGCGCCCCGCGCAGCCGCGGCGCGAGCGTCCGCAGCAGCCGGTCGCCGGCCTCGTGGCCGAGCGTGTCGTTGACGTGCTTGAAGTCGTCGAGGTCGCAGAACAGGACGGCGAGCGTCGAGCCGTCGCGGCGCGAGCGCGCCATCGCGTGGCGCAGGCGGTCGAGCAGCAGCGCCCGGTTGGGCAGGTGCGTGAGCGGGTCGTGCAGCGACTGGTGGCGCAGGTTGCGCGCGGCGGCGAAGCGGCGGATCGCGGCGGTCAGGATGTTCGCGACCGTCGTCAGGAACGCGATGTCGTCGGTCGTGAACGCGCGCCGCTGGCTGGAGTGGACGGTGAGCGCGCCGAACGGCGGGCCGTCGTCGGCCTCCCCGGCGATCGGGACGCTCATGCCGCTGGCCGCGCCCTGCGCGACGAGCGCGTCGGTGGAGAAGCGGGTCTCGGCGAAGACGTTCTCGACGATCACCGGGCTGCGCGCCGCGACCGTGTGCGCCACGTGCGAGGCGGCCGGGTCCTCGTCGAGGATCGCGCCGCGCCAGGGCCAGCCGACGGTCGCGGCGACGCGCAGCCGCCCGTCGGGGTCGCGCGCGCCGATCGCCGCGTACGGGACCTCGCAGGTGGAGGCGACGACGCGGACGGCGGCGTCGAGCACCGCGCCGAGGTCCTCCTCGGTCAGGGCCCGCTGCCCCAGCCAGGCGGCCGCCGTCTGCTGGGCCAGGCGCAGCTCGGCGGCGCGCTTGGCCTCGCGCTCGGCGGTGACGTCCTCGAGCTGGGCGACGACGTGGGTGGGCTCGTCGTCGTCGTCGCGGACGGTCGAGGCGGTCAGCCGCGTCCAGATGCGCGCCCCGTCGGCGCGGCGGCAGCGCAGCTCGCGCGGGCCGGGGTCGCCCTCGCCGCGCAGGATCGCCGCCACCGCGTCGGCGTCCTCCCCCTCGGGCGGGTCGACGAGCTCCGGCATCGTCCGCCCCAGCAGCTCGGCCTCGTCGTGGCCGGTGAGGCGGCAGAGCGCGGCGTTCGCCTTCTCGATGCGCAGGGTCCGGGCGTCGTAGAGGGCCATCGCGACCGCGGAGTCCTCGAAGGCCGAGCGGAAGCGGCGCTCGGCCTGGCGCAGGAGGCGCTCGCCGCGCTTGCGGTCGTCGACGTCGGCGACGTGGGTCAGGACGTAGAGCGGCGTGCCGTCGTCGTCGCGGACGAGCGAGGCGCGCACCGCGACCCAGACCGGCGTCCCGTCGCCGCGGCGCAGCCGCAGCTCCTGCCCGTACTCGGAGCGGCCGCCGGCGACGAGGTCCCGCCAGGCGGCCCGCACCTCCGGCAGCCGCTCGGGCTCGACGACGTCGGCCACCGTGCAGCGCATCGCCTCCTCGGGCGTCATCCGCAGGATCCGGCACAGCGCGGCGTTGACCCGCAGCGGCCGGCTCGCCTCCTCGCCGACCCCGGTCAGCGCCATCCCGACCGGGGAGGCGTCGAACGCGGTGCGGAAGCGACGCTCGGCCTCCCAGCTCTCGGTGACGTCCTGGATCTGGCAGACGACGTAGAGCGGTCGCCCCTCCACGTCGCGCACGACCGACGTGATGTTGCGCCCGATGAGCGTCGTGCCGTCCAGGCGCACGTAGCGGCGGTCGCGCGTGACCGTCGCGAAGCGCCCGCCCATGAGCCCCTCCCAGTCGGCGAGGCCCTGCTCGCGCTCGTCGGGGTGCAGGTAGCGGTCCGGGTGGATGCCGACGAGCGCGTCGGCCGGCGCGCGCACATCCGGCAGAAGGCGTCGTTGACGCGCAGGACCCGGCCCTCGTCGCCGGGCACGACGCTGTTGATCGTCATGCCGAGCGGCGCGTCGTCGAACAGCCGCGCGAACGGCTCGTCGACCGCCCGCAGCACCGCCTCGGCCTCGTGGCGGTCGCTGACGTCCTCGAGCTGGCTGAAGATCGCCTCCGGGCGCCCGTCGGGGCCGTGGGCGATCGAGCTGAGCACGCGGGCGTGGACGACGGACCCGTCCGGGCGCAGGTAGCGCTTGCGGTAGACGATCCGGTCGCCGCCCTCGCCGAGGACGCGGATGCGGTCGTCGCTGTCGGTCCGGTCGTCGGGGTGGGTGACCTCGAGGATCGCGCGGCCGACGAGCTCGTCGGCACGGCGGCCGAGCATCCGGCAGAGCGCGTCGTTGACCTCGATCCAGCGGCCGTCGAGCCCGACGACGGCCATGCCGATCAGGCTGCCCTCGAACGCCCGCCCCAGCGTCTCCACCACGCGCACGCAGACAACATCGACGCGCGGGAGCCGGGTCTTGAGCGGCGGCCCGGCCGCGCGTCAGTCGCCGACCTCGAGAACGGCCAGGAACGCCTCCTGGGGCACCTCGACGCGGCCGACCTGCTTCATCCGCTTCTTGCCCTCCTTCTGGCGCTCCAGCAGCTTGCGCTTGCGGGAGATGTCGCCGCCGTAGCACTTGGCGGTGACGTCCTTGCGGTAGGCCTTGACCGTCTCGCGGGCGATGATGTGGGAGCCGATCGCGGCCTGGATCGGCACGTCGTACTGCTGGCGCGGGATGAGCTTGCGCAGCTTCTCGGTCAGCGTGCGCCCGAACTCGTAGGCCTTGTCGCGGTGGACGATCATCGACAGGGCGTCGACCGGGTCGCCGGCGAGCAGGACGTCGAGCTTGACGAGGTTGCTCGGGCGCATCCCGATCAGCTCGTAGTCGAGCGACGCGTAGCCGCGGGTGCGCGACTTCAGCTGGTCGAAGAAGTCGAGGACGATCTCCGACAGCGGCAGGTCGTAGGTGATCTGGACGCGGTCGGCGCTGAGGTAGTGCATCCCCGAGTGCTCGCCGCGGCGCTCCTGGCAGAGCTCCATGACGGCGCCGACGAACTCCTTCGGGGTGAGGATCGAGGCGCGGACGTACGGCTCGCGGATCTCGGCGATGCGGGCCGGGTCGGGCATGTCGCTCGGCGCGTGGACGGCGCGCTCCTCCCCGTTCGTCAGCGTCACCTCGAAGCCGACCGACGGCATCGTCGCCATGAGCTCGAGGTCGTACTCGCGCTCCAGGCGCTCGCGGACGATGTCCATGTGCAGGAGGCCGAGGAAGCCGCAGCGGAAGCCGAAGCCGAGCGCGTCCGACGTCTCCGGCTCCCAGGAGAGCGCGGCGTCGTTGAGCGTCAGCTTCTCCAGCGCGTCGCGCAGGTCCGGGTAGTCGTCGGAGTTGATCGGGAACAGGCCGCAGAAGACCATCGGCTTGACGTCGCGGTAGCCGGGCAGCGGCTCGGCGGCCGGGTTGGCCTGGGTCGTCAGCGTGTCGCCGACCCGCAGCTGCGTGACGTCCTTGATGCCGGTGATGACGTAGCCGACCTCGCCGACCGTGAGCCGGTCGGCCGGGGTCATCTTCGGGGTGAAGAACCCGATGTCGTCGATGTCGGCCAGCGTCCCGGTCGCCATCGCGCGGATCGCGTCGCCCTTCGTGAACGTCCCGTCGACGACGCGGATGTAGGCGACGACGCCGCGGTACTGGTCGAACTCGGAGTCGAAGATGAGCGCGCGCGGCGGTGCGTCCGGGTCGCCCTCCGGGGGCGGGATGCGCTGGACGATCGCCTCGAGCACCTCGTCGACGCCCTCGCCGGTCTTGCCGGAGATCCGGATCATGTCGTCGGCCGGCTCGCCGATGAGGTCGGCGACCTCCTCGGCGACGCGCTCAGGCTCGGCGCCGGGCAGGTCGATCTTGTTCAGGCACGGGACGAGCTCCAGGCCCGCGTCGACGGCGAGATAGGCGTTGGCGACCGTCTGCGCCTCCACCCCCTGCGAGGCGTCGACGACGAGGACCGCGCCCTCGCACGCGGCCAGGGCGCGCGACACCTCGTAGGTGAAGTCGACGTGCCCGGGCGTGTCGATGAGGTGCAGCTGGTAGGTCTCGCCGTCGCGGGCCGTGTAGAAGACCCGCACCGCCTGGGCCTTGATCGTGATGCCGCGCTCGCGCTCGAGGTCCATCGAGTCCAGGAGCTGGTCGCGCATCTCGCGGTCCGAGACCGTGTGCGTCATCTGCAGGATCCGATCGGCCAGCGTCGACTTGCCGTGGTCGATGTGGGCGACGATCGAGAAGTTGCGGATGTGCTCGCGGTCGACGGACATGGCGGCCCCTGATCGTAGGGCCCGCCGGCCGGCTCAGCCGCGCACGCGCCGCAGGAGCAGGTCGCGCACCTGGCGCGCCTCCGCCATCCCCATCCACAGGACCGACCAGGCGTAGACGGCGGCGCCGGCCGCGCCGGCCAGGCCGACCGACAGGACCTGGGCGACGAGCGACCGGCCGAGGACGTCGTCGACGACGGCCCACACGAGGTAGGAGACGAGCCCGAGCAGCGCGGCGGCGACCGTCATCGCCGCCATGTGGACGGCGGTCGAGCGGCCCTCGATGCTGCCGCCGAGCAGGGGCCGCAGCAGCCAGGCGAGCAGGAGCGTCGTGGCGAGGTTCGAGGCGACGGTGCCGATGACGAGGCCGGCGATCCCCAGCGGCTTGTAGAGGGCGAGGCTGACCGCGAGGTTCACGACGAGGCTGCCGACCGCGACCGCCGTCGGCAGCCACGTGCGCTGGAGGCTGAAGAACGTCCGCGTCAGCAGCAGGTTCATGCCGGAGAACGGGAGGCTGAACGCGAACCAGAACAGCGCCTCGGCGACGAAGGTCGTCGACTCGGCGCCGAACTCGCCGCGCTGGTAGACGAGCCGGGTGATCGGGACGGCGAGCGCGAGCGTGAACGCCGCCGACGGGATCAGCAGCAGCGAGATCTGGCGCAGCCCGACGGCCATCGTGTGGCGCAGCCCGTCGAGGTCGGCGCGGGCGGCGAAGCGGCTCAGCGTCGGGAACAGGACGGTGGCGATCGCGACGCTGAACACGCCCTGCGGGAGCATGTAGATGCGGAACGCGGCGTCGATCGCCCGCGGCGCCTGCTCGGAGACGAGCGAGCCGAGCGCCGAGTTGATGAAGACGTCGAAGTTGATGATCCCCAGGCCGATCGTCACCGGCGCCATCAGCAGCAGGACGCGCCTGACCCGCGGGTCGCGCAGGTCGAAGGCGAGCTGGAAGTGGAAGCCGAGGCGGCGCAGCACCGGCAGGCACATCGCGAACTGGACGCCGGTGGCGACGAGGACGCCGACCGCGTAGGCGTACATCTCGTTCTCGCCGTCGAAGAACGGGCGCAGGACGACGAGCAGGACGATGATCACGACGTTCCACACCAGGGGGGCGAGCGCCGGGATCGAGAAGTGGTCGTAGGCGTTGAGGATGCCGACGACGAGGCCGTTGAGGCCGAGGATGAGGACGATCGGGAACAGGACCCGGCTGAGGCCGACCGTGAGCTGGTCGAGCTCGTCGGTGAACTCGTCGCCGGTGAACAGCGGCATGACCGTCCCGGCGGCGAGGATGAACAGCGCCGTGATCGCGCCGAGGACGATGAGGATCAGGAGGAAGAGCGTGCTGGCCAGGCGGACCGCGTCGCGCCGGCGGTTCTGCTCCAGCAGCTCGGTGAAGACCGGCACGAACGCGGCGCTGAGGGCCGCGTCGGCGAACAGCGAGCGCACGAGGTTCGGGAACTGGAAGGCGATCGTGAACGCCGAGAAGGCGCCGCTCGTGCCGAAGTAGCTGGACGCCACGATCTCGCGCACCAGCCCCGCGATGCGGGAGAGTCCGGTGGCGATCGAGAAGATCGCGGTGTTGCGGGCGATCCGCCGCCCGGCCGCCGATCGTTCCGCGGCGGGCCGCGTCGCTCCAGAATCAGCGGCCACGGGTGCGCTATCGTACGGGCCGCCGCGGCACCACCTCCGTCGCGGCCTTTGCACGTCATGGCCAACATCCACTCACAGAAGAAGCGGATCCTGCGCTCGGAGCGCGAGCGCCTGGAGAACCGTCGCTACACGTCGACGATCAAGACCTACTTCCGCCGCCTCGAGGCCGCCGTCGCCGAGGGCGACGCGGATCGCGCCGACGCGGAGCACCGGCAGCTGGTCAAGACGATCGACAAGGCCGTGAAGGTCGGCGCGCTGCATCGCAACAACGGGGCTCGCAAGAAGTCCCGGGCGGCGCGCGTGCGGAAGTCCCTGTCCGCCTAGCCGTCTTCGCCCGCCAGCGTGACCGACGGCCGGCTCAGCCGGCCGTCTTCGCGTGCCCGCACCCGGGTCGCCTTCGGCGCCGGGGCGCGGCGGCGCGGCCGCGGCGGGGCGGCGGCCGCTAGGCGCCGGCGATCGCCAGGATCGCGCGGACCGCGCTCGTGTCCTCGTCGGCCTGGGTGCCGCCGCGGCTGGCGAGCTCGAGGTCGGCGAGGCGGCGCAGCGCCCGGCGCAGCGCGGCGACGTCGGCGCGGCGGGCGTCGCTGAGGAAGCGCTCGGCCGCCTTCGGCGGCATCCGCAGGCCGCGCTTGATCTCGGCCGGCGACTCCCCCCGCTCCAGGCGGCTGATGACGTCGAGCGCCTGGCGGACCCGCTGCGTCATCCAGTACGTGAGCCCGGGCAGCCGCTCGCCCTGGGCGCGCAGCTCGAGGTAGGTGCGCGTCGCGCCGGCGGCGTCGCCGGCGACGAGGAGGTCGGCCAGCTCCCACACCTTGCGCTCGGCCGAGTCGGCGGCCCGCTCGTCGACGAGGTCCTGGTCGACGGTCGCCCCCGGCCCGAGCTCGAGCGCGAGCGTCTCCAGCTCGCGCAGCAGCCGCGCCTGGCGCTCGCCGACGTGGGCGACGAGGGCGCGCGCGGCCTGCTGGTCGAGGTCGAGGCCGAGCGCCTTCGCCTGGGCGACGACCCACTTCGGCAGCTCCCACGGCTTGACCGCGGTCTCGGTGACGACGTCGCCGCCGGCCGCCTTCACCGCCTCGGCGAGCCTGGCCGGCGCCTTCGCCCGGCCCTCCTCGCGCCCGAAGAACGCGACGGTCGTGTCGGGCGGCATCGCGGCCATGACCGGGGCGAGGTGGGCGGTGACCTCCTTGTCCTTCCAGCGCTCGACGCCCTCGACGATGAGGAACCGCCGGCCGGTCGCGAACGTCATCGCGCTGAGCGCGAGCGCGACGCGCTCCGGGGTCGCGTCGTCGCCCTCGAACAGCTCCGCGCCCGAGATCCCGCCCTCGCGCTCGGCGAGCGCGCGCAGGTTCGCGCGCCGCTGGGCGATCTTCGCGTGGTCGTCGCCGTGGACGAGGTAGGCGGGCTTGAACGTCGGCACCGGCCGTTGATCCTAGGCGCCGGCGCCGACGCCCCGCCGTTGTCGGATCGCGGCCGGTATGCGACCGCGATCCGACAACGGCCGCCCGGCCTCAGCGCTCGGTCGCGACCTCGACCCGGTCCCCGGCGAGCGTCAGGCGGATCGTCCCGTCGCGGTCGGTGCGCAGGACGCGCGGGACGGCGGCGCGCAGCGCGGCGAGCGTCGCCGGGGCCGGGTGGCCGTACGGGTTGCCCGCCCCGGCCTGGATCGCGGCGATCCGCGGACGCACCCGGGCCAGCAGGCGGGCGAGGCCGGGGTCGTCGGAGCCGTGATGGGCGACCTTCAGGACGTCGACCGGCGCCAGCGGGAGCGCGGCGGTGACCGGCGACTCGGCGTCGGCGGTGAGGAGCAGGTCGAGCGGGCCGCGGCGGACGTGGAGGACGACCGCGCGGTCGTTCGGCGCCGCGGCCGCCGGGGCCGCGCCCGCCGGCGGCGGCCACAGGACGCGCAGCTCGAAGCGGCCAGCCCGCAGCCGCTGGCCGGCGGCGGGCACGATCCGCCGCGCGCCGGCGGCCGCGACGGCCGCCGCGGCGCGCGCCCCCAGCGCCGGGCCCGCGGGCGCGGTAGCGGCCCCGTCGAGGACGGCGCCGACGGCGAAGCGGCCC
>JADGIB010000392.1 GCA_019683665.1 Solirubrobacteraceae bacterium | reverse complement strand
TAAAACCCCCGGGGGGGCGGGGGGGGGGGGGGGGGGGGGGGGGGGGCCCCCCCCGGGCGACGGCGGCGACGTAGGACGCGACGTCGCGCGCGTCGTCGCCCGACAGCAGGTCGGCGGGCATCTGGCCCTGGCCGCGGGCGCGGCCATTCTCGATCGCGTCGAGCGTCAGCTCCTCGGGCGGACGGAGCTGGTCGAGGTTCGGGCCGACGAGGCCCACCGCGTTGGAGGCGGCCAGCGTGTGGCAGTTGGCGCAGTTCTTGGCGAACAGCTCGCGACCGCGGACCTGCGCCTCGGTCAGGTCGACGCCGCCCCGCGCCTTCGCGTCGGCGTCGCTGTTGTCGACCATCACCACGGCGGGGATCGCGACGACACCGACCAGCAGCAGGAGGGTCATGCTCACGGCGAACGCGGCGGTGCCCGCCTTGGAACCCCGATCGTCGGCCGGACGCGGCTTGCGCGTCGCCGCCATAGCGACGATGACGACGCCGAGTCCGAGCACGAGCCAGAAGATGACAAGCACGGCAATGGCCATGGCCGGGAATCTATCGAGCCGCGCCCCGGGTTCGCGTTCTCACCGCCGGCGCCCCCGCGCGAAGCTCTGCACGGGCGGCGCCACCGCGCGGAACGCGCCGGCCGCCGACCCGCCGGCGGCGGCGGCCACCTCCGCGTTCGCCCCGTCGCCTGCCGACGCGCCCGCGCCGGCCGCGCCCGCGCCGCCCGCACCGGCCGCGCCCGGGCCGCTCGCCGCCGCGGGCAGCGGGTGGACCGTCGCACGCCGCCCGGCCGGCACCTCGAGCGGGCGCAGCCGCCGCACGACGAGGTTGATCGCCCCGCCCCCGGACGCGTAGCGCTCGAGCGTCGCGTCGGCGACGACGAGCGGCTCCGAGCGCACCGCGAGGCGGTCGCGCTCGTACACCGGCGGCGGCACGACGAGGTTGACCGTCCCGAACTCGTCCTCCAGCAGCAGGAAGCAGACGCCGCCGGCGGTCGCCGGCCGCTGGCGGGCCATGACGAGCCCGGCGATCTGCACCTGCGCGCCGTGGCGCAGCCGCTCCAGGTCGCGGCTGGAGACGAGGCCGTCGCGCGCCAGGTGCTCGCGCAGCAGCGCGAACGGGTGGCGCGAGACGGTCATCCCCGTCGTCGCGTAGTCGGCGATCATCGCCTCCCAGTCCCCGAGCGGGTCGAGCGCCGGGACCGCCGGCAGGTCCAGCGGCAGCCCGAGCTGCACGCCGTGCTCGCCGGCCGGCACCGCCGGCGCGGCCACCCCGAGCTGCCACAGCGCGGTGCGCCGCGCGACGGCCGGCCGCCCGCCGCAGTCGACCGCGGAGACCAGCCCGTCGCACGCGCCCGCCCACGCGAGCTGCTCGAGCGCCGGGCGCCCCGCCCCCGCCCGCGCGGCGAGGTCGGCGATCGACCGGTACGGCCCGCCGCGCTCGCGCTCGGCCACGAGCATCTCGACCTCGTCGCGGCGCACGCCGAGGACGTAGCCGAGCCCGACGCGCACCGCGCCCTCCGGCGTCACCGAGCACGTGACGCCGCTGGCGTTCACGTCGGGCGCCAGCACCTCGATCCCGCGCCGCTGCGCCTCGTGGACGAGCGCGTCCGGCGGGTAGAAGCCCATCGGCTGCTCGTCGAGCAGCGCGCACAGGAACTCCGGCCCGTAGTGGACGCGCAGCCACGTCGACTGGTAGGCCAGCAGCCCGAAGGCGGCGCCGTGCGCCTTGGGGAAGCCGAAGCCCGAGAAGCCCACGACCATCGACCACACGCGCTCGGCCAGCGCCTCGTCGACGTCGGGATGGCGCGCCATCGCGCCGCGCACGAAGCTCTCGTGGTAGGCCTCGATCGCGGCGGCCGAGCGCTTGCGGCTCATCGCCCGCCGCAGCCCCTCGGCCTGGCCGACGCTGAACCCGGCGAACGCCTGGGCGACCTCGAGCACCTGGTCCTGGAAGATGATCGTGCCGAGCGTCTCGCGCAGCACCGGCTCCAGCGACGGGTGGTCGTAGGGCACCTCGTAGCCCGGGTCGGCGCGCAGCCGCTGGCGGCGCTCGATGTACGGGTTGACGGCGCCGCCCACGATCGGCCCCGGGCGCACGATCGCCACCTGGATCGTGAGGTCCTGCAGGCTCTCGGGCCGGGTGCGCCGCAGCGACCCCATCTGCGCGCGGCTCTCGATCTGGAAGACGCCGGTCGTCTCGGCGTTCTGGATCGCCTCGTAGGTGGCCGGGTCGTCGAACGGGATCCGCGACAGGTCGACGACCTCGCCGCGCCGCTTCGCGATCAGCTCCACGCAGCGCTCGACCGCCGACAGCATCCCGAGCCCCAGCAGGTCGATCTTCAGGAAGCCCGCGTCGGCGCAGGAGTCCTTGTCCCACTGCACCATCTGGCGGCCCTCCATCGCGGCCGGCAGCACCGGGCAGCAGTCGATCAGCGGCCGGGTGGCGACGATCATCCCGCCCGAGTGCTGGGAGAGGTGGCGCGGCAGCCCGGACGCCTCGGCGGCCAGCTCGGCCAGCCAGCGCCAGCGGCTGGGCGGCCGCAGGCGGTCCTCCCCCAGCGCGACCGCGATGTCCCGGTCGACCCCCTCGGCGC
>JADGIB010000391.1 GCA_019683665.1 Solirubrobacteraceae bacterium | reverse complement strand
CTCCCCCCCCCACACGCCCACCCGCCCCCGCCCCCGCCCCCCCCCCCGGCCCCCCCCCCCGCCTACGAGGCGCCGTTCCCCGACGAGCGCCACAAGGCCGGCGCCCGCCGGTTCCCGCTCCTCGTCCCCGCCTCCCCCGACGATCCCGAGGCGCCCGCCAACCGGGCCGCCTGGGAGGTCCTGTCGCGCTGGGACCGCCCGTTCCTGACCGCGTTCGGGGACGGCGACCCGATCACCGCCGGCGCCGACGCCGTCCTGCGCCGGCGCATCCCCGGCGCGGCCGGCCAGCCGCACGTGACGCTCGAGCGCACGGGCCACTTCAGCCCCGAGGACGCGGGCGCGCGGCTGGCCGGCGTCATCGTCGAGCTGGCCGCCCACCTGCGCTAGCGGCGCCGTTCCCGGCCGCGCCGGCCGGGGTAGGCCACCGCAATGCTGGCCAACGACGTCACCGCCGAGCGCCTGCGCCGCCTCGCCGAGATCGTCGGCGCCGGGCGCACCGTGCTGAGCGCCTTCCTCGACCTCGACCCGCGCGAGTTCGGCACGGGGCCGGCGCGGGCGAGCGCGATCCGCTCGCTCCTGCGCGAGGCCGAGCGCGCCGTCCGCGACGCCGAGGACCTCGACCACGGCGAGCGCCAGGCGCTGCGCGCCGCCGTCGCGCGGCTCGAGAGCTGGTTCCGGGACGCGTTCTCCGTCGACGGCGCCCGCGGCCTCGCGATCTTCGTCAGCGAGCCCCACGACCTGTTCGAGGTCGTCCGCCAGCCGGTCCCCACGCGCCAGCGCGTCGTCGTCGGCAAGGTGCCGCGCATCGCCCCGCTCGCCCGCGTCGGGACGCCGGAGCGCTGGGCCGTCGCGCTCGCCAGCCGCGCCCAGGGCCGCCTGCTGCGCGGGTCGGCCGACGGGCTCGTCGAGGTCGCCGAGCTCGACGACGACGTCCCCGGCCGCCACGACCAGGGCGGGTGGTCGCAGTCGCGCTACGAGCGCAGCATCGACGAGGAGGCCCACCGGCACATCCGCCGGGTGCTCGATGCGCTCGCGGCCAGCCACGCGCAGGCGCCGATCGACCGGCTCGCGATCGCCGCCCCGGAGGAGACGTACGCGTTCGCCGTCCAGCGGCTCGAGCCGCCGCTGCGCGAGCGCCTCGTCGGGCGGATCGAGGCCGACCTGTTCGGCGCCGGCCCCGAGCAGGTCCTCGAGGCGGCCCGGCCGCTCGTCGCCGCCCGGCGCCGCCGGGAGGAGCGCGAGCTGCTCGACCGCCTCGACGACGCGCTCGGCGCCGAGGGCCGCGCCGTCGCCGGGCTCGAGGCCGTCCTCGACGCGCTCGTCCAGCGGCGCGTCGCGACGCTGCTCGTCGCCGACGGGTTCGCCGCCCCCGGCACGCTCTGCCAGGCCTGCGGCTGGCTCGGCACCGGGGGCGACCGCTGCCCGGTCGACGAGACCCCGCTGGAGCGCTGCGAGGACATCGGGGAGCGGGCGGTCGAGAACGCGGTGCGCCAGGCGGCGGTCCCGCGCTTCCTCTCGCAGCCCGACGCCCTCGCCGCGCACGGCGGGATCGCGGCGCTCCTGCGCTTCTAGACCTCGACCACCTCGCCCGGGTACACGATGCCCGCGGTCGAGCCGGCGTCCACGGGCATCGCCGTCCCGGTCACGAACGAGGCCCGGTCCGAGCACAGCCACACGACCGCCTCGGCGACCTCCTCCGGCTTGCCGAACCGCTTCAGCGCCTGCGGCGAGGCGAGCTCCTGGCGGCGCTCGGGCGGCAGCACCTCCATCATCGCGGTGGCGATCGCCGCCGGGCAGACCGCGTTGACGCGGATCTCGTGCGGGGCGAGCTCGACGGCCGCGGTCTTCGTCAGGCCGACGACGCCGTGCTTGGAGGCGACGTAGGCGCCGAGCGCCGGGGCGGCGATGAGCCCGGCCAGCGACGACGTGTTCACGATCGAGCCGCCGGCGCCCTGCTCGATCATCCGCGCCGCCTGGGCGCGGATCCCGAGCCAGACGCCCTTGAGGTTGACGGCCTGGATCGCGTCCCACTCCTCCTCGGTCGTCTCCAGCAGCGTCCGCTGCAGCTCGATCCCGGCGTTGTTGTGGGCGAAGTCCAGCCGCCCGTAGGCGTCGACGACGGTGGCGACCAGCCGCTCGTGGTCAGCCGCGCTCGTCACGTCGCCGGGGGCCGCGGTGGCCCGCCCGCCGGCCGCCTCGACGAGCCGGACCGTCTCGGCGAGGTCGTCGCCGCGGCCGGGCAGGTCGTTGACGACGACCGCGGCGCCCTCGCGCCCGAGCGCGACCGCGGTGGCGCGGCCGATGCCCCCGGCCGCCCCGGTGACCAGGCCCGCACGGCCCTCCAGCAGTCCTGCCATCCTCCTCGTCTCCCCTCCTCGTTTGACGGTGCGCCGGCCCCGTCAGGGCGCCGGCGTCGGATAGATGTCGCGCAGATAATCGTCCAACATCCGCTGGGCGCTGAAGCGCGGCGCCAGCGTCCGCATCGACCGGCGCACGCGGGTCAGCCAGGCCCGCGGGATCCCCTGCCCGTCGCGGTCGTGGAAGGTCGGGACGACCTCCTCGACGAGCAGCCGCAGCAGCTCGGCCCCGTCGCGCG
>JADGIB010000046.1 GCA_019683665.1 Solirubrobacteraceae bacterium | reverse complement strand
CTCATGTCGCTCTGCGGCCTGCACCGGCGCCTGCGCGGGGCCATCGTCGGTCACCTGGCGCTGTTCGAGATGACCTCCTCGCTGCCGAACCGCCGCTACGGGGACGGGCTGCGCCGCCTCGGCCTCGGCGGGGACGCGACCGAGTTCTTCGACGAGCACGTCGAGGCCGACGCCGTCCACGAGGCGGTCGCCGCCGTCGACCTCGCCGGCGGGCTCGTGCGCCAGGACCCGGCGCTGGCCGGCGACGTCCTGTGGGGCGCGCGCTGCCTGGCCCGCGTCGAGGCCGACTGGGCCGCCGGCGTCCTCGCCGCCTGGGAGCGCGGCGCGTCGTCGCTGCGGGTCCCCCTCGCCGACCGGGCGGTGCCGGCCTGATGGGGTGGGCGCAGGCGCTGGCCGACCGGCCGCGCGCGCCGCTCATGAGCCGGCCGAGCCCGCTGCACCCGGCGCCGCGGCTGTCGGCCGCGCTCGGCGTCGACCTGTGGCTCAAGCGCGACGACGTCGGCTCGATCGGCCTGGCCGGCAACAAGGCGCGCAAGCTCGAGCTCACGCTCGGCGCGGCGCTCGCCGAGGGCGCCGACTGCGTCGTGACCGTCGGCGCCGCCCAGTCCAACCACTGCCGCGCGACCGCGGCGGCCGCCGCCGCGCTCGGCCTGGAGGCGCACCTGCTCCTGCGCGGCGACGCGCCGGCCGGGCCGCCGACCGGCAACCTGCTGCTCGACCGCCTGTTCGGCGCCCGCGTCCACGTCGCCGGGGTCGAGGACTGGGCCGGGCTCGCCGCCGCGCTCGACGCGCTCGCCGCGCGGCTGCGCGACGAGGGCCGCCGCCCGCTCGTCCTGCCCGCCGGCGGCTCGACCCCGCTCGGCGCGCTCGGCTTCGTCGCCGCCTACGGCGAGCTGCTCGACCAGCTCGACGCGGCCGGCGTCGAGGCCGCGCACCTGTTCCACGCCTCGACGTCGGGCGGCACCCACGCCGGGCTCGCGCTCGGCCACGCGCTCCACGGCCGCGGGCCGGCGCCGGTCGGCCTCGAGGTCGGGCGCCTGTACGACGACGTCCCCGCGGCCGTCGCCCGGATCGCGAACGAGGCGGCCGCGCTGCTCGGCGCCGGCGTCCGGCTCGACCCGGCCGCGCTCGCGCTCCCCGACGACCAGATCGGCGCCGGCTACGGCGCCTTCACCGGCGCGGCGGCCGAAGCGATCGCGCTCGCGGGCCGCCTCGAGGGCCTCGTCTTCGACCCGGTCTACTCGGGCAAGGCGCTGGCCGGCGTCGTCGCCCGCGCCCGCGCCGGCGAGCTCGACGGGCCCGTCGTCCTGTGGCACACCGGCGGCGCGCCGTCGATCTTCGCGGCCGGGTTCGCCGACGGCGCCCTGCGCGCGTAGGCGGGCCGCGCCGCCTCAGTCGGCGGCCGCCCGCCCGCGGCGCTCCGGGCCGCTGGGCGCGCGGAAGCGCACGAGCTTGTGGGTGCCGTCGCAGAACGGCCGGATGCGCGACTTGCCGCACCGGCACAGGGCGACGGTCTCGCGCCCGATCTCGATCTCGTTGCCGTCCTGGTCGGTCAGCGTGAACGGCCCGCGTACGAGGAAGGGTCCGTCGCGGTAGGCGGTGATCCGGGCCATGGCCCGTCATCTCCCCGCGCGGCGCCGCGCCCAATCGCCCGCAGCGGCGGGCGCTCGTCGACGGCGACGCGGCGCACCGGCTCCTCGTCGAACGGGAGCAGGTACGGGCCCGGCTGGGGGTCGCGCCCGAGCCGGCGCTCGGCGGCGACGAGCACCGCGTAGGCCATCGCGCCGAGCGCGCGCAGCGGCTGGTGGCGGTTCTGGCGCGTCCCGAGGCGGACCTGGGCGAGCGCGTCGAGGCCGACGGTGCGCAGCGCGTCGATGAGCATTCCGATCTCGACGCCGTAGCCGGCCGGGAACGGGAGCTGCTCCAGCAGCGACCGCCGGGCCGCCACCTCGCCCGCCAGCGGCTGGGCGAACCCGGCCAGCTCCGGGACGTGGAGGTTGATGAGCGGGCGCGCGGCCAGCTCGGTGACGCGGCCGCCGCCGTCGGGGACCGGCGGCCCGCCGCCATCGGGGAGGAACGGCCGCGCGAACGCGCCCTTGACGAACGCGAGCTCCGGGTGGCAGACGATCGGGCCGAGGACGCCGGCGACGAACTCCAGCCCGACGCCGGTCGAGTCCGCGTCCAGGAAGGCGACGATCTCGCCGCTCGTCGCCGACAGCCCGCGCCACATCGCGTCGCCCTTGCCGAGCGCCGGCCCGTACTCGGGCAGCAGCGCGTCCTCCTGGGCGACCCGGGCGCCGTGGCGGGCGGCGACCTCGGCGGTGCCGTCCTGCGAGGCGGCGTCGACGACGAGGACCTCGTCGACGAGCCCCGCGGCGCACAGCTGCGCGAGGTGGTCGAGCAGGGGCGGGAGCGTGTCCGCGCACTCCTTCGCCGGCAGGATCACGCTGATCGTCTCCCGCTTGGCCGCCAGCAGGCGGTCGAGCGGGTAGTCCGCCGCGTCGTAGGTGCGGCGGGCGAGCCAGTCGTCGAGCAGGGGCGCCTGCATCCCCGGCATGGTGCCGAACCTACACGGCCGCGCGCTTGGCCTCGGTGCGCATCTCGGCCAGGATCCGCTCCAGCCGCGGCTCGGTCTCGTGGTCGACGTGGACCATCGCGTTCGCCACCGCCGGGTGGACCGACGCGATGAGGCGGTGCATCTCGTGGGCGACCGCGCGGTAGCTCGGGTGCCCCTCGCGGCCCGAGCGCAGCTCGATGAGCTGCATCGCCTCGCGCGCGTTGCAGTCGAGGATGTAGCGGATGCGGAAGCCGAGGCAGAGGGCGTAGAGGGCCTCGCGCTCGCGCCCCTCGGCGGCCAGGCGCTCCCACTCGGCGCGCGAGACCTCCAGCGCGCGGCGGTACGCGTCGCCGCAGCCGGCGGCCTCGACCTCCTCGGGCACCTCGGCGCCGAGGTGCGGGCCGAGCCGCTGCCACTGGACGGTGAGCATCCGGTGGCGCTGGAGGTCGCGGAACGCGCCGTAGTCGGAGACGATCTCGAAGCGGTAGCGCAGCGCCTCGAAGCCGCGGCCCGGCCGGTGGCGGCGGTTGCGCCGCTCCCCGACGAGGTCGGCGAGCATCCGCGCCCGCTCCTCGGGGCCGAGCGCGCTCAGGCGCAGGCGCGTCTCCTCCTCGGAGACGCCGGCCGCCTCGAACAGCAGCGCGGCCAGCAGCGACTCCTCGTCGCCGTCGACGTGGAGGAGGCGGACCGACGGGCCCTCGTCGCGGGCGGCGGCCGACGCGTCGTCGAGGCCGAGGCGGGCCGTCCAGCGCTCGGCCGCGGCGTCGCGGGCGCGCAGGTACTCGATCCACTCGCCGCCGCGGTCGGGCCGCTCGACGCGGGCGACGAAGCTCGGCATGACGGCCTTCACCGCCGCGAGCACGCCCTCGCCGACGCGGCGCGCCTCGGGCAGCGGGTGGGCGAGGAGGTGGAGGATGAGCTGCTCGTAGGTCTGGCCGCTGGCGTAGATGCCCATGTGCGACAGCGACGCGGCGGGCAGCAGGCCGCGCAGGAGGTCGAGCGCCTTGGCCTGCACGGCGCGCGTGCGGGCCGGGGACGGGTCGCCCGGGAACGAGGCGTCGACCCAGGCGGCGACCTTCGGCAGCGCGGCCGAGTACGTGTCGAACAGCGCGTCCATCGCCGCCTCGTACTCGGGGCCGAGCGACGGGTCGCGGTGGTAGCGGTAGCCGCCGCCGGGCATCGGCTGGTCGTAGGCGATGTAGCGGGTCGACTGCTCGAGGTAGGCGGCCAGGCGCGGGCGCTGGAGCACCTTCGTGAGGACGTTGGAGACCCACTCGCAGGCGACGTGGGCGCCGCCGAGCTGGGCGACCGAGTCGTCGCCGTAGCCGAGGAAGATCCGCTCGTAGAGCCTCGCCGCGCGCTCGCCCTCGCCCGCGTCCCACGCGTCGGCCTGCTCGGGCAGCGAGTCGGCGAACTCGTCGAGGAAGAGGCGGCGCAGCGTCCCCGGGTAGCGCGAGTAGCGCGCGAACAGCGCGCCCTTGACCGTCTCGGGGAGGTTGACGAGCGCGAAGACCGGCTCGTCGACGCTCGTGAAGTGGGGGGCCAGCCGTGCCCGCTCGGCTGCGGTGAAGGACTCCATCGAGGCCCAGGACGCTACCGGGCCGGGCGGCGGCGCGGGCGTCCCGGCGACCCCACCGGCTCGACCATCCCGACCTGCCCGCTCGACTAGGTTGCTAGGGTCGAAACCCTCAATCCCGACGACTTTCATGGAGTTCGCCCCCTGATGAAGCCACGCACGCTGGTCGCCGCCCTGGCCGCGCTCGCCACGGTCCTCGTCGTCGCCGCCTGCGGCGGCAGCTCCGACGAGAAGGGCGGCGGGAGCACCGGCTCCGGCTCGTCCGGCGGCGGGACGACGCTCTCGCTCGTCGCCTACTCGACGCCGCAGGTCGTCTACGACGAGATCATCCCGCAGTTCCAGGAGACGCCGGAGGGCGAGGGCGTCCGGTTCAAGACCTCGTTCGGCGCGTCGGGCGACCAGAGCCGCGCCGTCGAGGCCGGCCTGAAGGCCGACGTCGTGAGCTTCTCCGTCGAGCCCGACATGACCCGGCTCGTCGACGCCGGGATCGTCGCGCCCGACTGGAAGGACAACGGGACGAACGGCCTCGTGACGACCTCGGTCGTCGCCTTCGTCGTGCGGCCGGGCAACCCGAAGAACATCCGCACCTGGGACGACCTCCTCAAGCCCGGCGTCGAGGTGCTGACGCCGAACCCGTTCACGTCCGGCGCCGCGAAGTGGAACCTCCTGGCCGCCTACGGCCAGGCCTCCGACGGCGGCAGGAACCCCGAGGCGGGCCTCGCCTACGTCGAGAAGCTCATCAAGGAGCACGTGAAGGTCCAGGACAAGTCCGGCCGCGAGGCGCTGCAGACGTTCGTCGGCGGCCAGGGCGACGTCCTCCTCTCCTACGAGTACGAGGCGGTCACCGCCCAGCGCAAGGGCGAGGACGTCGACATCGTCGTCCCGGACAAGACGATCCGCATCGACATCGACATCGCCAAGACCGTCGACGCGCCGCAGCCGGCCCAGGCGTTCCTCGACTACGTCCTCTCGCCGCCCGCGCAGGAGCTGTTCGCCTCCTGGGGCTACCGCCCGGTGAACGAGGAGGTCCTCGCCGCGCACGCCGACCGGTTCCCCGACCCGCCCGGCCTGTTCACGATCGACGACCTCGGCGGCTGGGCGACCGTCAACGAGGAGCTGTTCGACATCGAGAGCGGCTCGATCGCCAGGATCGAGGAGGAGGCGGGAGTGGCGACGTCCGAATGAGCGCCGTCGCGCTGACCCGCCGGCGCCCGGCCGCCCGGTCGGGCGCCCTCGCCCTCGGGATCTCGACGCTGTGGCTCAGCGTCATCGTCCTCCTGCCGCTCGCCGCCGTCGTCGTGCGCTCGCTCGACGGCGGCGTCGGCGACTTCTGGGACGCGGTGTCGTCGCGCCAGGCGGTCGACGCGCTGCGCTTCACCGTCCTCGTCTCGCTGGCGACCGCGGCGATCGACGCGGTCACCGGCACGCTGCTGGCCTGGGTCCTCGTCCGCGACCGCTTCCCGGGCAAGCGGATCGTCAACGCGCTCATCGACCTGCCGTTCGCGCTGCCGACGATCGTCGCCGGCCTGACCCTGCTCGCGCTCTACGGGCCGACGAGCCCGCTCGGCATCGACATCGCCTTCACGCAGGGCGCGGTCCTGCTCGCGCTCCTGTTCGTGACCCAGCCGTTCGTCGTGCGCTCGGTGCAGCCCGTCCTCATCGAGGTCGACCGCGAGATGGAGGAGGCCGCGATCTCGCTGGGCGCCTCGAACCGCACGGTGTTCCTGCGGATCATCCTGCCCAACCTCCTGCCGGCGATCCTGTCGGGCGCGGGCCTGGCCTTCGCGCGCGCCGTCGGCGAGTTCGGCTCGGTGGTGCTGATCTCCGGCAACGTCCCGTTCGACACCCAGGTGTCGTCGGTCTACATCTTCAAGCTCATCGAGAGCGACGCGCCGATCAGCGCGGCGGCCGTGTCGGTCGTGCTCCTGCTCGTCTCGGTCCTCGTCCTCGCAGGCATCCGCCTGCTCGGCCGCTGGGGGGCGCGCCATGACCGTTAGCCGCCCCTGGCAGCTGACGCTGCGCATCCTCGCGCTCGGCTGGCTGCTGGCGCTCCTGCTGGCCCCGGTCGCGCTGATCTTCTACCGGACCTTCGAGCCGGGGATCGGCGCGGTGTGGGACTCGATCACGACCCCGGCCGCGATCTCGGCCTTCTGGCTGACGATCGAGGTCTCCGCGATCGCCGTCGTCGTCAACACCGTCCTCGGCGTCGTGATGGCGCTCGCGCTCGCCCGCGGCCGCTGGCGCGGCCGGTGGGTGCTCGACGCGATCATCGACCTGCCGTTCGCGATCTCGCCGGTCGTCGTCGGCCTCTCGCTCATCCTCGTCTACGGGACGACCGGCTGGTTCGGTCGGGACCTCGCCGACCTCGGCATCCGGGTCATCTTCTCGGTGCCGGGCATCGTCCTGGCCACCGTGTTCGTGACGCTGCCGTTCGTCGTGCGCGAGGTCACGCCGGTCCTGCGCGAGGTCGGCGACGAGCAGGAGCAGGCGGCGGCGACGCTCGGCGCGAGCGGCTGGCAGACGTTCTGGCGGATCACGCTGCCGTCGATCCGCTGGGGCATCGCCTACGGCGTCGTGCTCACGACCGCGCGGGCCATCGGCGAGTTCGGCGCGGTCAGCGTCGTGTCGGGGAAGGTGTCCGGGGAGACCGAGACGCTGACGCTGCTCGTCGAGAAGCGCTTCGCGAACTTCGACCTGGCGGGCGCCTACGCGGCGTCCGCGCTGCTGGCGGCCATCGCGCTGCTGACGCTCCTGATCATGACGACGTTCAACCGCAGAAGGGAAGAGGCATGATCGCCGCGCGCGGGATCACCAAGCAGTTCGGGGACTTCGTCGCGCTCGACGACGTCACGATCGAGATCCCCGACGGCTCGCTGACGGCGCTGCTCGGCCCGTCGGGGTCGGGCAAGTCGACGCTGCTGCGGATCATCGCCGGGCTCGAGACGCCCGACCGCGGCGTCGTCGAGATCCACGGCCGCGACCAGACGCACGTGCCGCCGCAGCGGCGCGAGATCGGGTTCGTCTTCCAGCACTACGCGGCGTTCAAGCACATGACCGTGCGCGACAACGTCGCCTTCGGGCTGAAGATCCGCAAGCAGCCGAAGGCGCGCATCGACGCCCGCGTGAACGAGCTGCTGGAGATCGTCGGCCTGGCCGGCCACCAGAAGCGCTACCCCAACCAGCTCTCCGGCGGCCAGCGCCAGCGGATGGCGCTGGCGCGGGCGCTGGCGGTCGAGCCGCGGGTGCTCCTGCTCGACGAGCCGTTCGGGGCCCTGGACGCGAAGGTCCGCGCCGACCTGCGCGAGTGGCTGCGCCGCCTCCACGACGAGGTCCACGTGACGACGATCCTCGTCACCCACGACCAGGAGGAGGCGATGTCGATCGCCGACCGCATCGCGGTCATGGACCACGGGCGGATCGAGCAGGTCGGCCACCCGCGCGAGCTCTACGACCGTCCCGCGAACCGCTTCGTCATGGGCTTCCTCGGCCCGGTCAGCGAGATCGGCGGCCGGCTCGTGCGCCCGCACGACATCGTCATCGAGCTCGAGCCGTCGCCGGGCGCGCACGAGGCGCAGATCACGCGCATCGTCCACCTCGGCTTCGAGGTCCGCGTCGAGCTCGCGCTCGCCCGCCGCGACGGGGTCTTCGCCCAGCTCACGCGCGATGAGGCGCAGCAGCTGGAGGTCAGCGAGGGCGACATCGTCTGGCTGCGGGCGACGAACGCGCTCGTCGAGGCGCCCGACCCGGCCTAGGGCGCGCCCCCGACATAAGCCACAAAACAGATAGACTTTGGTGGCGATGACGGCCACCCTGCACTGGTTCCTGCCGACGACCGGCGACTCCCGCACCGACCTCTCCCAGGGCAACGCCGTGGGGGCCGAGCGCCACCGCGCGGTCGACGAGGAGGGCGGGCGCCGGCCCACGATCGACTACCTCGGCCAGATCGCCCGCTCGGCCGAGCAGCTGGGCTTCGACGCCGCGCTCACGCCGACGAGCAGCTGGTGCGAGGACGCATGGGTCGTCGCGTCGGCGCTCTCGCAGGTGACGAAGCGGCTGCGCTACCTCGTCGCGTTCCGCCCCGGCCTCGTCTCCCCGTTCGTGGCCGCGCAGATGGCGGCGACGTTCCAGCGCGTCTCCGGCAACCGGCTGCTGCTGAACGTCGTCACCGGCGGCGACGACGTCGAGCAGCAGCGCTACGGCGACTTCCTCACCAAGGAGGAGCGCTACGCCCGCGCCGGCGAGGAGCTCGCGCTCGTGCGCGCGCTGTGGGCCGGCGAGGAGGTCGACGTCGACGGCGTCCACACCCGGGCGCGCGGCGCGCGCCTGGCCGAGCCGCCGGAGGTCCGGCCGCTGCTCTACCTCGGCGGGTCGTCGTCGGCGGCGATCGAGGTCGCCGCCCGCCACTGCGACGTCTACCTGACCTGGGGCGAGCCGCCCGACGCGGTCGCCGAGAAGCTCGACCGCGTGCGCGCGGTGGCCGACGGCGTCGGCCGCGAGCTGCGCTACGGAATCCGCCTGCACGTCATCGCCCGCGAGACCGCCGAGGAGGCGTGGGCGCAGGCCGACCGCCTGCTCGCCGGGCTCACCCCCGAGGAGATCGAGCGCGCCCAGGCCGTCATGCGCGCGTCGCAGTCGGAGGGCCAGCAGCGGATGATCGCCCTCCACAACGGGCGGACCGACAACCTCGAGGTCTCGCCGAACCTGTGGGCGGGCATCGGCCTCGTCCGCGGCGGCGCCGGCACCGCGCTCGTCGGCAGCTACGAGGAGGTCGCCGACCGGATCGCCGAGTACCACGAGCTCGGCCTCACCGAGTTCATCCTCTCCGGCTATCCGCACCTCGAGGAGGCCTACCACGTCGGCGAGGGCGTGCGCCCGGCCCTCCGCCGCCGCGGCCTGCTGGCGGAGAACCGGGAGCCGGCGCTCAGCTAGCGCCTACGCCACGACGGCGTCCACGCGGTGGACGCTGTGGTTGCCGAACCCGCGGACGTTCGGCGGCGGGGCGTCGGGCTGCGTGCGCCCCTCGGCGTCGGTCGCGCGGACCTCGATGCGGTGGCGGCCCGGCTGCGGGCTCCACGCCAGCCGCCAGCGGGTGAAGGCCCAGCGCTCGGCCGGCGGCGTCAGCACGGCCGCCGCCCACTCGCCGCCGTCGACGCGGACCTCGACGCGCGCGATCGGCGTGCCGTCGCTCCAGGCCACGCCGAGGATCGCCTCGCGGTCGTACTCGGTGACGAGCGCGTGGACGGGCATCGGGCCCATCCGCCGGCCCAGGCCCTCCTCGCCGGGCTCGATCCAGCGGTACTCCTCGGCCTGCCAGCGCCCGGTGAACGGCTCGGTGACGACCTCGACGCGGGTCAGCCACTTCACCGCGTCGGTTCCGTACCAGCCGGGCACGATCGCGCGCAGCGGCGCGCCGTGCTCCTCGGGCAGCGGCTCCCCGTCGACGGTCCAGGCGAGCAGCGTCTCGGGGTCGCGGGCCTTCTCGACCGGCAGCGACCGCGCGAACCCGTCGGCGCCGTGGAGGACGACCTCGACCGCGTCGGCGGAGGGCTCGCAGCGGGCGAGCACGTCGGCCAGGCGCGCGCCGCCCCAGCGCGCCTCGCCGACGGCGCCGGCCTCCCACTGCACGCCGCGCCGGGGCGGGTCGTACTCGGCGCGCCGGTGGCCGGCGCACTCCAGGACGACCGTGCGCTCACATCGCGGGAGCGCCTCGAGCGCGGCACGATCGAGCTCGGCCGGACGGGCCACCGCGCCGTCGACGACGAGCCGCAGCTCGGGGTCCACCTGCGGGGCGCCGAAGTGGTCGCGCACGAAGTGGCCGGTGCGGCCGCCGGTCCGCAGCCGCTCCAGGGGGGTCGCGCGCAGCCGGGCCGCCGGGTGCTCGCCGGTCTGGCGGGGAGTCAATCCGATCATGCCCACAAAGATAGTTCGCTTTGGGGCGTCTCCGGGGCGCGACCGCGTCGACGGCCGGCCCGGGTCAGCGGCGCCGCCGCGCGTCCGGGTCGCCCGCGAGCCGGGCGACCTCCTCGGGCACGCGCCCGGCGGCGAGGTCGGCGAGCGTGACGTGCTCGACGACGCCGCGCAGCGCGGCGCGCACCGCGATCCACACGTCCTGCAGCGGCTGGGCCGCGCCGCCGTACTCGACGTCCTCGGGCGCCTCCCCGCGCACCGAGGCCAGCGGCCCCTCCACGGCGCGGATCACGTCGGCGACGCTGACCTCGGCGGGGTCCTTCGCCAACCGGTAGCCGCCGTCGACGCCGCGCTGGCTCTTCACGAGGCCGGCCTGGCGCATGTCGGCGAGGATGTTCTCGAGGAACTTCTGCGGGATGCCCTGGTTCGTGGCGATCGTCTCGCCCTTCATCGGGCGGTCGGAACCGGCCTCGGCCGCCAGCTCGGCGGCGGCGCGGACGGCGTAGTCGGCCTTGGCGGTGATGCGCACGCGCGGCAGCCTACCCGGCGGGCCCTCCGGCCCGCCCCGCGATGGGACGGGCAGCCCCCCTTCACCGGCCGGGGCGCCTCTGCGAGGATCGCCCGCGATGAGTTCCGCGACGGCCGGAGGTCTGAGCTGACATGAACGCGACGCTGGCCGTCGAGGCGACGGACCTCCAGAAGCGGTTCGGCCGCACCCGCGCCGTCGACGGCGTGAACCTGGCCGTGCCGCGCGGCACCGTGTACGGGGTCCTGGGCCCCAACGGCGCCGGCAAGACGACGACGATCCGGATGCTCGCCACGCTCCTGCCGCCCGACGGGGGGAGCGCGCGCGTCCTCGGCCACGACGTCGTGCACGACGCCGACGCCGTGCGCGGGCTCGTCTCGCTCACCGGCCAGATGGCCTCGGTCGACGACGAGCTGACCGGGCGCGAGAACCTCATCCTCCTCGCCCGCCTGCTCGGCTTCCGCGGCCGCGCCGCCCGCGAGCGCGCCGACGAGCTGCTGGCGGCGTTCGGGCTCGAGGACGCGGCCGGGCGGCTCGTGAAGAACTACTCGGGCGGCATGCGCCGGCGGCTCGACATCGCCGCGAGCATCGTCGTCACCCCCGAGCTGATGTTCCTCGACGAGCCGACGACTGGCCTCGACCCGCGCTCGCGCAACCAGGTGTGGGACATCGTCCGCGCGCTCGCCGCGCTGGGCACCACCGTCCTGCTCTGCACCCAGTACCTCGACGAGGCCGACCAGCTCGCCGAGCGGATCGCCGTCATCGACCGCGGGCGCGTCATCGCCGAGGGGACGCCGGCCCAGCTGAAGGCGTCGGTCGGCGAGGGCGCCCTGCACGTGCGCCTGCTGGACCCCGACAGCCGCCCCGAGGCCGCCGACCTGCTCAGCCGCGTCGTGGGCCGCGACGTCGAGCTCGAGGCCGACCCGGCCGCGCTGTCGGTCCGCGTCGACCACGCCGACGCCGCCTCGGAGGCGATCGCCGAGCTCGCCCGCGCCGAGGTGGGGCTGGCGAGCTTCGCGCTCTCGCAGCCGAGCCTCGACGAGGTGTTCCTCGCCCTCACCGGCCACGCCGCCACCGACGAGGAGGAGCCGTCATGAGCACCGCCCCGACCTCACGCCCCGCCGAGCAGGCGCCCGCCGCCGCCCGCGCGCTGAGCGCCGCCGTCTCCTCGAGCGCGCGCCCGCCGCGGCCGGGGGCGCTGTCGACCGCGCTCGCGTTCGGCTGGCGCGGCCTGCTGAAGATCAAGCACGTCCCCGAGCAGCTCCTGGACGTGACGATCACGCCCGTCCTCTTCCTGCTCATGTTCGTCTACCTGTTCGGCGGCGCCGTCGCCGGCTCGACGAGCGAGTACCTCGAGTACGTGCTGCCCGGCATCCTCGTCCAGTCGGTCCTGTTCGTCAGCGTCTACTCGGGCGTCGCGCTGAACACCGACGTGACGAAGGGCGCGATCGACCGCTTCCGCTCGCTGCCGATCTGGCGCCCGGCGCCGCTCGTCGGCGCCGTGCTCGGCGACGCCGCGCGCTACCTGCTGGCCGGGATCGTCGTCGTGGCCGTCGGCTTGATCATGGGCTTCCGCCCCGGCGAGGGCCCGCTCGGCGTCGTCGCCGCGATCGCGCTCATCGTCGTGTTCGCCTTCGGGCTGTCGTGGGCGTTCACGACGCTCGGGCTCGTCATGCGCACGCCGAGCGCGGTCATGAACGCCGGGTTCATGCTCCTGTTCCCGCTCGTCTTCCTCAGCAACATCTTCGTCGAGCCGAGCACGCTGCCCGGCTGGCTGGAGGCGTTCGTCGACGTGAACCCGATCTCGCACCTCGTCACCGCGGCGCGCGAGCTCGTCGACGGCGGCGTCGACGGCGGGCGGATCCTCCTCGTGCTCGGCGAGGCGGCGGCCCTGACGGCGATCTTCGCCCCGCTCACCGTGCGCCTCTACCGCAGCCGCGGCTGAGGTCAGAGCTGCCCGTGGCTGGGCGGCAGCACGCCGCCCAGCTCGAACGCGGCGATGTGGTGGTACTTCCAGTCCACCGGGTCGTGGACGCTGTGGGTGCGGGCGTTGCGCCAGTGGCGGTCGAGGTCGTGCCTGGACGCGGTCGCGCTCGTGCCGCAGAGGCGGAACAGCTCGCCGGCGACCTCGACGGCGACCTCGCTGGCGAACGCCTTCGCGGCCGCGACGGCGAGCGACCCGCGCGCCGCCGCCCGGGCGTCGGCGGGGACGAGCCCGATCGCCTCGAGCGTCGCCGCCGCCTGGGCCACGAGCGCCTCGGCCGCCTGCACGCGCGCGCTCAGGCGCCCGTAGCCGTGGAGGACGTGCGGGTCCTCGATCGCCGACCCGGCGCCGGCCCGCACCGCCTCCGACGACGGCCGCGCCCGCTCGCGCAGGTAGGCGGCGGCGTCGTCGAGGGCGCCGCGCGCGATCCCGGCCTCGATCGCCGCGTGGACGAGCTGGGCGCGGGCCCCGAGCTGCTGGGGGACGGCGAAGGCGCGGCCGTAGTCGAGGACGAGGCCGGGGTCGACGGCGACCCGCTCGAACGTCGTCGTGCCCGAGACCGTCGCGCGCTGGCCCATGACGTCCCAGTCGTCGTGGACGGTGACCCCGGGCGCGTCGCGCGGGACGAACGCGAGCCGCAGCCGGTCCTCGGGGTCGAGCGCGCTCACGGCGATCCAGCGCGCGGTGAGCGCCCCGGTGCAGTAGGACTTGCGCCCCTCGAGGACCGGGCCGGGGAGCAGGCGGGTGCGCAGGTCCTGGGCGTGGAGGCCGCCGCGCTCGGCCAGCGCGTTGCCGATCCGCGCGCCGGCGAGGACGTCGCCGTACAGCCGCCGGCGCTGGTCGGGCGTGCCCCATACGGCGAGCACGTCGACGAACAGCCAGTGCGCCTGGGGGACCTGGGCGATCGCCGGGTCGGCCGCGGCGATCGTGCGCACGACGTCGGCGAGCACGGACGGGCCGAGGCCGGGGCCGCCGTCCTCGACCGGGACGGTGATGCTCAGCAGCCCGCTCGCGTCGAGCGCGGCCAGCTCGTCGCGCGGGACGGTCCCGGCGCGGTCGCGCGCGGCGGCGCCGGGCGCGATCGCGGCCGCGTACGCGCGGGCGGCCTCCCGGGCCGCCTCGGGGCTGCGCAGGACCGGCACCCCGGAGGCCACGGCGCTCATGCCCACTCCCCGGAGAGGGCCGCGTAGGCGCCGCGGTGGAAGAGGAGCGGCTCGGCGTCGTGCTCGACGTGGTCGACGGCGACGACGCGGCCGATGACGATCTCGTGGTCGCCGCCGTCGGCCGTGTCGTGGAGGACGCACTCGACGGTGGCGAGCGTCCCGTGGAGGACGGGCACCCCGTGGCGGCGCTCGGCCGCGACGCCGTCCCAGGTGCCGGGGGCGGCCCGGCGCGCGAAGCGCTCCGACAGGTCGCGCTGGCCGGCGGCGAGGACGTTGATCGCGAAGCGGCGGCCGCTGCGGATCGCCGCGAGCGTCGCCGACTCCAGGCGCAGGCAGGCGAGCACGAGCGGCGGGCGCAGGGAGACGGAGCTGATCGCGTTCGCCGTCGTCCCGTAGGGGCGCCCGTCCGCGTCGGCGGCGGTCACGACGGCGACGCCGGTGGCGAAGCGGCCCATCGCGTCGCGCAGTCGGCGCGGCGGGATCTCCGGCGCGCTCGGGTCCGGCGGGGCGGAGTCGGGGCGGGTCTCGGTCGCGGTCATCGCGCGTCCGGACATTACCAACAAAGTCGGTCGAGATTCTGTGCTATAACTCGGACGCGCCATGATCCAGACGCTGGACCACGCCCCCGCCGCGCACCGCATCGCCTCCGCCGACGAGGCGATCGCGGTCGCCGGCGCGCTCGCCGAGCGCTTCGCGCAGGGCGCCGCCGAGCGCGACCGCGAGCGCCGCCTGCCGCGGGCTGAGCTCGACGAGCTGTCGCGCTCCGGCCTGCTGGCGATCACCGTGCCGCGCGAGCACGGCGGGGCCGACGTGCCGACGCTCGCCCTCGGGCGCGTGATCCGGCTGCTGGCCGCCGCCGACGGGAGCATCGGCCAGATCCCGCAGAACCACTTCTTCTTCGTCGAGGTCCTGCGCGCGAGCGGCACCGAGGCGCAGCGTCGGCGCTTCTTCGCCGAGGTGCTCGCCGGCCGCCGCTTCGGCAACGCGCTCGCCGAGCCCGGCGCCCGCCACGCGCTCGAGTTCCGCACGACGATCCGCCGCGACGGCGACGGCTACCGCCTCGACGGCGCGAAGTCCTACTCGACCGGCGCGCTCTTCGCCGACTGGATCCCGGTCTACGCCGTCGACGAGGCGGGCCGGCTGCAGGCCGCCTACGTCCCGGCCGGCGCCCCCGGCCTCGACATCGTCGACGACTGGGACGGGATCGGCCAGCGCACGACGGCCAGCGGCACCGTCCGCCTCGACGGCGTCCGCGTCCCCGCCGAGAACGTCGTCGCCCACCACCGCGTCTTCGAGGGGCCCGAGGTGTTCGGCGCCTACGGCCAGTTCCTCCACGCGGCGATCGACGTCGGCCTGGCCGACGGCGCGCTCGCCGCCGCGCGCGACTACGTCCGCCGCGACGCCCGCCCGTGGGGCGAGGCCGGGGTCGAGCGTGCCGACCAGGAGCCGCTCGTCATCAACCGCTTCGGGGAGCTCGCGCTGCGGGTCCGCGCCGCCCGCGCCCTCCTCGACGACGCCGCCCGCGCGCTGGACGCCGCGCGCGCCGCGCTGGCGGATGCCGCGGACGACGCCGAGGCGCTCGCCGCCGAGGCGTCGGTCGCGGTCGCCGCCGCCCGCGCGCAGGCCGACACCGCCGCCGTCTCCGTCGCCAGCGACCTCTTCGAGCTCGGGGGCGCGCGCGGGGCCCGCGCCGGCCGCGGCCTCGACCGCTTCTGGCGCGACGCGCGCACCCACACCCTGCACGACCCCCGCCGCTGGAAGGTCCAGCACCTCGGCGACTACGAGCTCAACGGGGTGGCCCCGCCCCGCAACGGGATCGTCTGACCCCACCGACCCCTTGGAGCAGCGAACCGTGACCTCGACGATCACGAGCGGCCCCGCGCCGCGCACCCACGAGCAGTGGATCGAGACGGCCCGCGCCGTCGCCGCCGACCTCGCCCGCGACGCGCTCGAGCGCGACCGCGCAAACGCGCTCCCGCACGCCGAGATCGACAGGCTCCGCCGGGCGGGCCTGCTCTCGCTCCTCGTGCCGGCGCCGCAGGGCGGCGGCGGAGGCGACTGGCGCACCGCCTACCAGGTGATCCGCGAGATCGCGGTCGCCGACGGCTCGATCGGCCAGCTCATCGGCTACCACTACCAGATCTCCTGGAACGCGGGCTTCTTCGCCAACTGGGAGATGCTCGACGAGCTCGGCCGGCGCGGCGCCGCCGAGGGCTGGTTCTGGGGCGGCGCGTTCAACCCGCGCGACGCCGATCTCGCGCTCACCCCCGACGGCGACGGCTACCGCCTCGACGGCCGCAAGAGCTTCTCGACCGGCGCCCGCGTCGCCGACCGCATCGGCGCCTCGGCCGTGCGGTCCGACACCGGCGAGCCCGTCTTCATCGTCCTCGACCCGCGCCAGCCCGGCGTCACGTTCGCCGACGACTGGGACAACCTCGGCCAGCGGCTCACCGCCAGCGGCAGCGTCGCCTTCGACGGCGCCCGCGTCGAGCCCGACGGCATCGTCGCCTCGCTGGCCCCCGACGCGCTCACCCCGTTCGGGACGCTCGTCACGCCGGCGATCCAGCTCGTCTTCATCCAGTTCTACCTCGGGATCGCCGAGGGCGCCCTGGCCACCGCCCGCGAGTACACGCGCACGCGCAC
>JADGIB010000390.1 GCA_019683665.1 Solirubrobacteraceae bacterium | reverse complement strand
CCTCGGTCCAGCGGGCGCGGACCTCGTCGGGGGCGGGCGGGCGCAGCTTCAGCTCGGTCAGCGCCGCGCGCAGGTAGAGGCCGGTGCCGCCGACGACGATCGGGGTGCGCCCGGAGGCCAGCAGGCCGTCGATCTCGGCGTGGGCGAGGCGCGCGTGCTCGGCGACGGAGAACCGCGCGTCGATCGGGACGAACGACACGAGCCGGTGCTCGAGCCGGGCCTGCTCCTCCGGCGTCGCGACGCCGGTGAGGATCTCCAGCCCCCGGTAGACCTGGAGCGCGTCGGCCGACACGGCGACCGGGTCGTCGCCGGCGGCGCGCAGCCGCTCGGCGAGCGCGATCGCCAGCGCGGTCTTCCCGACCCCGGTGGGGCCGAACACGGCGAGGACGGTGGGCGGCATCCGCCGCAGTATCGCCGTACGCTGGGTCGCATGGACGTCTCTGGGAAGACCGTGCTGCTGACCGGCGCGACCGGCGGGCTCGGCCAGGCGATCGCGCGGGCGTTCGCGCGCCGCGGCGCGCGCCTCGTGCTCACCGGCCGGCGCACCGAGGTGCTCGAGCCGCTCGCCGCGCAGCTGGGCGCGCGCACGATCGCCGTCGACCTCGCCGTGCCCGCCGAGGTCGACCGCCTCATCGCGGAGGCCGGCGACGTGGACGTGCTCATCGCCAACGCGGCGCTGCCCGCGTCGGGGCGCATCGAGCGCTTCACGGTCGAGGAGATCGACCGCGCGCTGGCCGTGAACCTCCGCGCGCCGATCGTCCTCGCCCGGGCCTACGCGCCGGCGATGGCGCAGCGCGGCGGCGGGCACATCGTGCTCATGTCGTCGCTGTCGGGGAAGGCGGCGATGGCGGGCGGCTCGCTCTACAGCGCGACGAAGTTCGGGCTGCGCGGGTTCGGCCTGGCGCTGCGCGAGGACTGGCGCGACCGCGGCGTCGGCGTCTCGGTCGTCTCCCCCGGGTTCATCCGCGACGCCGGGATGTTCCACGACGCCGGGGCGACGCTGCCGCCGGGCGTCGGGACCCGCAGCCCCGAGGACGTCGCCGAGGCGACGCTGCGCGCGGTCGAGCGCAACCGCGGCGAGGTCGAGGTCGCCCCGCCGCAGCTGCGCCTCGGCGCGCTCGCCTCGCAGGTCGTGCCGGAGCTGGCGGCGAGGGTCGCGCGCCGGATGGGCGCCGGCAAGGTCGCCGGCGAGCTGGCCGAGGGCCAGCGCGACAAGCGCTGAGCTAGGCGCCGCGGTCGCGCGCGCGCTGCGGGCGCGGCGTGCCGCCGCCGCTCGCCGGGGCGCCGTCGGCCGCGGCGGCCGGGGCGGCCGGCGCGCCGTCGGCGGCGCCGGCCGGGGCGCCGCCCGGCGCGGGCGTCCCGTTGCCGTCCGCCCGCGGGTCGTTGGCGCCGCCGGGCGTCTCGCGCGAGACGACCTCGAGGATCTCCGTGGCCAGCCGCGGCCCGTCGTTGGAGGCGATCGGCGTCGCGGTGATCCGCACGACGACCTCCTGCGCGTCGAGCTCCTCGAGCACGATCCGCGGGCGGCTGATCATCGGCACGCCGACCTCCTCCTCGAGCATCCGCTGGATGTCGGCGGGCGTCACGCCGGGCCGCAGCCGCGCCCGCAGGTCGACCGCGTCGGGCTCGCGCAGGGGCGAGACCGACACGTTCAGCACGACGCTGTTGGGGACCATGATCTCGTCCTCGCCGTCGGCGAAGACCGTGTAGAGCAGGCCGAGCTGGCTGACGACGCCGTCGACCTGGATGCCGGCGCCCTGGAGGCGGACGCGCTCGCCGACGCGGAACGGCCGGGCGCTGAGGAGGACGAGCCCGGCGAAGAGGTTGCCGATCGTCTGCTGCGCGGCGAGACCGACGATGACCGCCGTGAACGCGCCGCCGAGCGTGATCTGGCGGGCCGACACGCCCGCGATCCGCAGCGCGACGACGAGCGCGATGATGATCGTGGCCAGGCGGATGAGGAAGCCGACGGTGCCCGCGGTCGCGGGGTCCATGCGCCGGAACAGCGTCGGCCCCATCGAGCGGCCGACCCCGCGCGCGAACGACCAGCCCAGGATGAGCAGGACGATGACGGTCGCCCAGCGCACCGCCGGCGCCCAGTCCGGCCCGACGAGCTCGCGCCGCTGGCTGTAGAGCACGCAGACGGCGACGATCGCCGCCAGGACGACGAGCGTCTCGATGCGGGCGCGCTTGACCGCGCCGCGGCTGAGCTGGCGGGCGAGACCCACCTCCTCCCAGGTGTGGGAGCGGGTCTCGAGCATCTTGCGCATCCGTTCGCTTGGCATCTCGTGGCGGACTCTGGGCACTGCGGGTACTGGTGCCCGCCGGCCGGCGGGCGAAACGGCGCCGGGCACGAGCGCCCGTGCGCCACCGCCTGTCCTAGCAACGTCCCGGGACGGCCCGAGGTTGCGCTCCCTGGACGCTCGGGCTGCGGGCGCCGCCGCACGCTCGCGCCCCGCGCCCCGCCTCGGGCCGCATCCCGGCGCGGCGCCGCGCCTCGTCGGCGCCGCCTCAGAACAGCGACTCCTGGATGGCGGCGGGCGGCGGCGGGGCCGCGGGCGCGCGCGGCCCGGCGCCCGCGCGGCCGCCCCGCGCCGGGCTCTTATACACA
>JADGIB010000389.1 GCA_019683665.1 Solirubrobacteraceae bacterium | reverse complement strand
ACTGGCCGGCGACGGGCCGCAGCGGGCCGACCTGGAGCGCGCCGCCGCCGGCGCCGACGTGCGCTTCGCCGGCCGCGTCGACGCCGCCGCCCTCGCCGAGCTGCGGGCGGCCGCCTCGGTCGCGCTCGTCCCGTCGCGCGCGGCCGAGACGTTCGGCCTCGTCGCCGCCGAGGCGATGGCGGCCGGCCTGCCGGTCGTCGCCTCGCGGGCCGGCGCGCTCGAGGAGCTCGTCGGCGACGCCGGCGAGCTCGTCCGGCCCGGCGACGCCGCCGCGCTCGCCGCCGCCCTCGCCCGCCCGGGCGACCGCGCCTCCGCGGCCGCCCGCGCGCTCGCGCGCGTGCGCGAGCGCTGCGCGCCCGAGCGGGTCGCCGCGCAGCTCGCGGACGCCTACGCCGCGGCGGTCAGTCGAAGCGGATGACGCTGCGGATGCCGTCCTGGCGGTGCATCAGCTCGAAGCCCTCGTTGACCTGGTCGAGCGTGATGCGGTGCGAGACGAACGCCTCGGCGTCGATCTCGCCGTCGAGGTAGCGCTGGACGAGCTCGGGCACGTTGTCGCGGCCCTTCGCGCCGCCGAAGCTCGACCCGCAGACCCGCCGGCCGGTGATGAGGTAGCGCGGGACGATGTCGAGCGTCTCGCCCTTGCCGGCCACGCCGCAGACCGTGCACAGCCCCCAGCCCATCCGCGCCGTCTCCACCGCCTGGCGCATGACGCCGACGAGGCCCGTGCACTCGAACGTGTAGTCGGCGCCGAAGCCGTCGGTCATCTCGAGGATCGCGTCGGTCGCCTCGGGCCCGCCCTTCAGCGTGTGCGTGGCGCCGTGGTGGGTGGCGAGCGCCAGGCGCTCCTCGGACATGTCGACGCAGACGATCCGCTCGGCCTGCTGGAGCCGCGCGCCGACGACCGCGCCGAGGCCGACCATGCCGGCGCCGAAGACGACGACCGTCGAGCCCGGCTCGACCTTCGCCGTGTACATCGCCGCGCCGAGGCCGGTCGTCAGCCCGCAGGCGAAGAGCGCCGCGACCTCGAGCGGCGCCTCGGGCGACACCTTCGCCAGCGCGATCTCCGGCATGACCGTCGCCTCGGCGAACGTCGAGGTGCCCATGAAGTGGCGGATCGGCTCGCCGCCGCGCGACAGGCGGGTCGTGCCGTCGGGCAGGTAGCCCTTGTTCTGCTGCTCGCGGATCGCCAGGCAGAGGTTCGTCTTCGGCGAGCGGCAGTGGACGCACTCGCGGCACTGCGGCGAGAAGAGCGTCACGACGTGGTCGCCCGGCTTCACGCTCGTCACGCCCTCGCCGACCGCCTCGACGACGCCGGCGCCCTCGTGCCCGAGGACGGTCGGCGCGTAGCCCGACGGGTCGGCGCCCGACGCCGTGTACAGGTCGGTGTGGCAGACGCCGCAGGCCGACAGGCGCACGAGGACCTCGCCCGGCCCCGGGCCGGCGAGGTCGATGTCCTGGACGACCAGGGGCTTGCCGAACTCCTCGAGGACTGCCGCGCGGATCTGCATGGCGGCATCCTAAGCGCCGCCGGGCAGGATGATCCCCGGTCCCCGCGGGGCGGCGGCGCTCTAGGCTGCCCCGCATGCGAACCCTCGTCACCGGCGGCGCCGGCTTCATCGGATCGAACCTGGTCGACGCGCTGCTCGACGACGGCCACGAGGTCGCGGTCCTCGACGACCTCTCCAGCGGGCGCGAGGCGAACCTCGAGGACGCTCGGTCGCGGGGCGCCGCGCTCCACCGCGCGGACGTGCGCGACCCCGACCAGGTGCGCCGGGTCGTGGCCGAGACGAGCCCGCAGGCCATCTTCCACCTCGCGGCCCAGATCGACGTGCGCAAGTCGGTCGCCGACCCCGCGTTCGACGCCCGCACGAACATCGAGGGCACGATCAACGTCCTGCGCGCCGCGATCGACGCCGAGGCGCGCGTCATCAACGTCTCGACCGGCGGCGCGATCTACGGCGACGCCGAGATCATCCCCACCCCGGAGACGGTCGAGCCGCTGCCCGAGGCGCCCTACGGGCAGTCGAAGTTCTGCGCCGAGCGCTACCTCGGCCTGTTCGGCCGCCTCCACGGCCTGCGCGGCGCGACCTGCCGCCTCGGCAACGTCTACGGCCCGCGCCAGGACCCGCTCGGCGAGGCCGGGGTCATCGCGATCTTCTGCGGCAAGCTCCAGGCCGGGGAGCGCCCGACCGTGTACGGCACCGGCCGCCAGACCCGCGACTACGTCTACGTCGGCGACGTCGTCCGCGCCCTGCTCGCCGTCCTCGCCCACGAGGACGCCAGCGGCGAGTACAACGTCGGCACCGGGAAGGAGAGCTCGGTCCTCGACATCGTCGAGGCGCTCGCCCCGTACGCGACCGCGGACTTCGAGCCGGTGTTCGCCCCCGCCCGCCTGGGCGAGATGGAGCGCAGCTGCCTCGACGTCACCCGCGCCCGCGAGGAGCTCGGGTGGGAGCCGCAGGTCGACCTCGCCGAGGGCCTGCGCCGCACCGTCGAGTGGACGGCCAGCGCCGGGGTCTAGCGCCCCGGCCTAGCGGTCCGGGATCGTCGCGTCCAGCCGGGCGACGGCGACGAGCGCGACCGCGGCCACGACGATGAACGTCGCCACCGCGAGC
>JADGIB010000388.1 GCA_019683665.1 Solirubrobacteraceae bacterium | reverse complement strand
GGGGGGGGGCGCCCCCGGCGCGGCCCCCCACCCCCGCCCCCCCCCCCCGGCCCCCCCCCCGGCCGGGCGGGCGCACCTCTCCGGGTCTCAGGATACCTGCGAGCGTCAGAGCCGATCGAGCAGGTCGGCCACGCCGTCGACGACGAGGTCCGGCCGCGAGCGCTCGGGCACCCGCTCGATGTCGATCGCGCCGGTCGTCCCGCTGCGCACGAGGACGGTCCGCGAGCGGCCCATCCGCCCGAGGCGGATGTCGAGGTCGAGGTCGTCGCCGATGACCGCCAGCTCGGTGGACGGCAGCCCGAAGTACGCGCGCATCTCGTCGACGGCGACCTTCGACGGCTTGCCGACGACCTTCGGCCGGGTGCTCGACACCTTCGCGATCGCGGCGGTGACCATCGCGCCGCGGCTGAAGATCAGCCCGTTCGCGCCGGCGTAGCCGGGCACGTAGCTGCCGGTCAGCAGCGGCGCGCCGCGCGTGACCGCCCGGGCCGCCCGCTCGAGCTGGGCCAGGTCGATCGTCCCGTCGACGTGCGTGATGAGGACGACGCGCGCGTCCTCGTCGTCGGTCAGGGCCACGCCCGCGTCGGCCATCCGCTTCCGGGTCGCCGGGGTCGCGAACAGCATGACCGGCTCGCCGTCGTGGTGGCGGCGCAGGTAGGTGAGCGCGCTCTCGACCGGCGTGATGACCTCGTCGTCGTTCAGCGGCAGGCCGTCCTCGCGCAGCCCGCGGGCCAGCTCCCAGGCCGGCACGTGGCTGCCGTTCGTGAACAGGACGAACCGCCGCCCGGAGGCCCGGATCGCCTCGAGGATCTCGACCGCGCCCGGCAGTGGACGGCCGCGGCCGTCCGGGCCGCGGTGGACGAGCGTCCCGTCCACGTCGAACACGAACCCCTGAACGTCATCCAGTCGCACGTCGCCACACCACCGTCTCGCCGTCCTTGACCATCGAGAAGTGCCCGATCGAGGGGCGCGCCTCCAGCTCGCGCAGCAGCGTCACGAGCGGGCTGCGCCCCGGCCGCGCGGCGGGCGGCGGCGCGGGCCGCCCGCGGTTGGCCACCATCGCGTCGACCTGCTCGGCCGGCATCGTCAGGCGCAGCAGCAGCTCCTCCTCGGAGATGCGCCGCCCGAAGCGCTCGCGCGCGCCCTCCAGCGTGACCGGCGTCGGGTCCTTCAGCCGCTTGGCCTGCGGGCGCGCGAGGACCCGCTCGGCGATCTCCGGGTCGACCGGGGCGGGCGGGTCGCCGTAGTGGCCGAGGAAGTAGCGGACGGTCTCGTCGGAGACGTTCGCCCACCGCTCGCCGTCGATGATGTTCCGCGTCGCCTGGCTGAGGACGAACTGCGACACCGGGGTGACGAGGATCGGCGAGCCCATCTCGTGGCGGACGCGCACGACCTCCTCGAGGACGGCGTCGAACAGCTCGGGCCGGCGGATCTCGGCGAGCATCCGCTTCGTCGTCGTGACCATCCCGCCCGGGAGCTGGTGGCGGTAGTAGTTGAGGTCGAACTCGCCGGGCGCGCCCGCCGGCAGCCCCTTGGCCCGGCGGATGGCCTCGAAGTGCTCGGCGACGGCCGCCTGCGCCTCGAGGTCGAGGCGGTGCGAGAACCCGGCCGCCTCGAGGTTGGCGACGGTGTTGCCGACCTCCGGCTGCGACGTGCCGCGCGACAGCGGGCCCGACGCGGTGTGGACGGCGGCGAACCCGGCCTTCACGCCCTCGACGTAGACGAGCGGCGCCAGGCCGATCGTGCAGTGGCTGTGCAGCTCGGCCGGGCGGTCGCCGGCGGCGGCGATGAAGTGCGGGGCGAGCTCGCGGACCGCGTCGGGGGTGAGCAGGCCGCCCGGGTCCTTGAGGTAGAGGCGGTCCATCTCCTCGCAGTCGGCCATCGCCGCGGCCCGCTCGGCGTAGTAGGCGTGCGTGTGGACCTCGCTGATCGAGTACGTCAGCCCGATGACGATCTCCTCGATCCCCTCGCGGCGCGCGAGCCTGGCCACGCGCTTGAGGCGGACGGGGTCGTTCGACGGGTCGGCGATCTGGACGCGCCGGATGCCGTTGCGCGCGACGAGCCGGAACGAGAGCGCCATCACGTCCTCCTCGGCGGGCACCCACGTGATGAAGCGCATCCCGGTCGTGATCATGCTCAGCGGCGTGTTCGGCATCGCCGCGCTGACGCGGCGCAGGCGCTCCCACGGGTCCTCCTGGTGGAAGCGCACCGAGACCGCCATGTGGGTCCCCGACGTGAAGTCGACGGCGTGGTAGCCGACGCGGTCGAGCGTCGGCGCGATCGCGAGCACGTCCTCGGTGCGCAGGCCGGTCGCGCTCCAGAGGCTCTGGTTGCCGTCGCGCGGGGTCGTGTCGACGACGTCGATCGCGCGGCTCATGCGGCGTCCGGCTCCACGCGGAACAGCGGCTGGCCGTACTCGACGAGCGTCGCGTTCTCGGCGCAGACCTCGACGATCGTGCCGGAGACGCCGGCCTCGATCGAGTTCATCATCTTCATCACCTCGACGATCGCGACGACGGTGTCGGGCTCGACGCGGCTGCCGACGTCGACGAACGGCTCGCGGCCCGGCGCCTCGGCCCGGTAGAAGGTGCCGAGCATCGGTGCCTCGATCGTGAGCAGGCCGTTCGCCGACGCGTCGGCGGCCGCGG
>JADGIB010000045.1 GCA_019683665.1 Solirubrobacteraceae bacterium | reverse complement strand
CGGCGCGGGGGCGGGTTTTTGTTTATACGCGCCCGGCGCCGGCGGGGCCGGCGCCGGCGTGGCCGGCGGCTCCGGCGCGCCCGCCTCCCGCTAGGCCGTCCGCGGGCGCTCGACGCCGTCGGGCAGGCGGCCCTCGCGCTCGAGCTTGTCGAGGTGGGCGGCGAGCGTGAGCGCCGCCGCCGGGCGCAGCGCGGGCGGCGCGTCGCTCCAGGCGCCGGCCAGCAGCTCGTCGACCGTGCGCGCCCCGCGCTCCAGCGCGGCGAGCAGGCGCCGCTCGCGCTCGAGGCGGTGGGCGATGAGCTCGCCGATCCGGGCGGCCGGGTCGGTGACCGGGTCGCCGTGGCCGGGGAGCAGGAGCGCAAGGCCGAGGCCGCGCAGCCGATCGAGCGCGTCGAGGTAGTCGCCGAGCGGGCCGGCCACGAACACGCTGCCGGCGCCGAGGACGGTGTCGCCGGTGAACGCGGCCCGCCCGGCGATCCAGGTGACCGAGTCCGGCGAGTGGCCGGGCGTCGGCAGCGCCCGCAGCGGCCCGAGCTCCCCGGCGCGGGCGACGGGGACGTCGCCGACGCGGGCGAGCAGGCCCGCCAGCCCCTCGACGTGGTCGGCGTGGTCGTGGGTGACGGCGATCCCGCCCGCGCCGCCGCGCCGCGCCGCCTCGGCGGCGACCGCGTCGAGGTGCGCGTCGAGGGCCGGGCCGGGGTCGACGATCCAGCACGGGTCGCGTCCGAGCACCCACGTGTTCGTCCCGTCGAGCGAGAGCGGGCCGGGGTTGCCGGCCCGCACGCGCGCGACGTCGACGCCGGCGATCACCGCGGCGCGAGCCGGTAGACCGGCCCGTCGAGCGACAGGACGTAGACGCGGCGGCGGGCGTCCTCGCCGAACGACGACAGGTTCGGCACCCGCGGCAGGCCGGCGATCGCCCGGTCGCCGCGCGCCCCGCCGGGGCGCAGCCGCACGGAGCGCAGCCGGCCGAGGCAGAAGTCGCCGTAGACGTAGCGGCCGCGCAGCGCGGGGAGCCGCGGGTCGCGCACGACGTAGCCGCCGGTGATCGAGCACCAGCCGTCGTCGTGGGTCTTCGTCAGCACCGGGCGCACGTGCCCGGGGGCGGGCTCGTCGACGTTGCGGCGGTCGCCCTCCCACGGGCGCCAGCCGAAGTTCGCGCCGCGCAGCCGCCGCAGCGGGACGTAGTCGATCTCCTCGACCGCGTTCTGGCCGACGTCGGCGATCGCGATCGCGTCGCCGTCGAACGAGAACCGCCACGGGTTGCGCAGCCCGTAGGCGTAGATCTCGCCGCGGGCGCCGGCCCGGCCGACGAACGGGTTGTCGGGCGGGATCGTGTACGGGCGCGATCCCGACGGCGTCGGGTCGATCCGCAGGAGCTTGCCCAGCAGCGTGCCGAGGTCCTGGGCGTTGCCGCGCGCGCCGTGCTGGTCGTTGGCGCCGCCGCCGTCCCCCATGCCGACGTAGAGGAGGCCGTCGGGGCCGAAGGCGAGCTGGCCGCCGTTGTGGTTGCTCTCGGTGTCGCGCTGGGCGATGAGGACGCGCCGGGTCGACGGGTCCGCCCGGTCGGGGCTCGCGGCCCGGAGCTCGGCGACGGTGTTCGCGCCGCTGCCGGCGGCCGTGTAATAGACGTAGAAGCGGCCCGACTCGGCGTAGTCGGGCGCGAACGCGAGGCCGAGCAGGCCCTGCTCGCCGCCGGAGACGACGTCGCCGCGGAGGTCGAGGAACGGCCGCGCGAGGGTCCGCCCGTCGCGCACGACGCGGATGCGCCCGGCCTGCTCGACGACGAAGACGCGCCGGCGGTCGCCGGGCGGGGCGGCGAGCGCCACCGGCTGCGAGAAGCGGCCGACGCGGACGAGCCGCACGCCGCGCGCGGCCGTGCGCGCCCCGGTGCCGGGGCCGCCGGCGCGGTCGTGCCCGTCGCCCTCGGGGGCCGCGGCGGGCGCCGGGCCGGTCGCCCGCGCGGGCGCGTCCTCGGAGTCCGAGCCGCAGGCGACGACGGCCGTCACGAGCAGCGTCGCCAGGATCACCGCCGCACCACGCATCGCCGTGAGGCTACCCGCGCGGCGGCGCGGCCCGGTCAGGCCAGCAGCCCGAGGCGCTGCGCGCGCTGGACGGCCTCCGCCCGGTTGCGGACCTCGAGCTTGCGGAAGACGTTGCGCGTGTAGTCCTTGACCGTGTGCGGGCTGAGATGGAGCTGGGCGGCGATCTCGCGGTTCGTCGCCCCGGTCGCGACGAGGGCGAGGACCTCGCGCTCGCGCTCGGTCAGCGGCTGGGCCTCCTCGGCGGCGGTCGCGTCCTCGCCGAACACCTGGCCGCCGAGGCCGATGACCCGGATCGCCGACATGACGTCGCGGGCGCCCAGGCCCTTGGAGACGAACCCGGAGGCGCCGGCGGCGCGGGCGGCGGCGGCCGACATCCGGCCCGAGCCGGAGAACAGGAGCACGTTCGTGATCGGCGAGCGCTTGCGGACCTCGCGGCACAGCTCGGCGCCGGAGGCGTCGCCGAGGAACAGGTCGACGAGCGCGACGTGTGGCTCGTAGCGCTCGGTCATCTCCAGCGCCGTCTCGGCGGTCGAGGCGACGAGGCAGCGCTCGACCCAGTCCTGGCTGGAGAGGAGGGCGCGCAGCCCCCAGTGGACGACCTCGTGGTCGTCGACGATCAGGACCCGGAGCTTGTCGTAGTGGCGTCTCATGGCAGGGGGAGGGTCAGGCGGACGCGCCAGCGGTCGCCGCCCTTGGAACCGAACTCGAGCGCGCCGCCGTCGCGCAGCGCCTCCATCGCACACAGCCGCAGGCCGACGCCGGCGCCGCCGGGGCGCTCGCCGGGCCGCACCCCGTCGTTGACGATCGTCATGTGCAGCGCGTCGTCGCTGCAGCGCAGGTCGACCTCGACGAGCGTCGCCTCGGCGTGCTTGTCGGCGTTGCGCAGCGCCTCGTGGAGCACGTGCTGGAGCAGCGGCTCGTACACGGGCGGCACCTCGCAGCCGTCCTGCCAGGTGACCTTCAGCGGCGTCTCGCCGGGGCGGGCGGCGAGCCGCTCGAGCTCCTGGGCGAGCGTGAGCTGGGTGTCGTCGAGGTCGGGCGGCGCGACGAGCGGGCGCTCGATGACCTCGCGCAGCTCGTGCATCGCCCGCTCGGCCTCCTCGGCGCAGCGCTCGCGCGCGGCGGCGTCGAGCGCGTCGCCGGAGCGCAGCAGCGCGGTGATCCCGAACAGGCGCTGGATGACGGAGTCGTGGAGCTCGCGGGCGAGCGCGAGCCGCTCGGAGAGCTGCTGGTTGAGGAGCTGCTGGCGGGTGGCGACGCGGGCGGTCGCGGCGAGCGCGGCCGCCTTGCCCAGCGACCACAGCCGGTCGCGCTCGGCCGCCGTCAGCTCGAACGGGCGCCCGCCGCGGTCGGAGATGATCACGCCCTTCCACGTCCCGCCGGCGGTCAGCGGCGTGCAGGCGACGGTCGTCAGCCCGAAGGCGCGCACGTACTCGCTCGGCAGCTCGTCCTCGCCGAACGGCGCCGACAGGATCACGACCTGGTCGGTCCCCAGCGCGCGGCGCACGAGCCCGGCGCCGCCGAGCGGCGCGTTGATCGACTGGACGAGCGCGCCGTCGAAGCCGTGGCTGCCCATCGGCCGCACGACGCGGCGCACGTCGTCGTCGAGGAACAGGATCGCGCGGTCCATCCCGACGAGCTGGCAGACGGCCTGGCAGAGCCGGCTGTAGTACTCGGAGCGCGGCGCGAGCCGGAAGTCCTCCTCGTCGACCTCGCCGAGCAGCCCGACGATCAGGTCGACGACGTCGGATTGCGCGGTCTCGCTGATGGACATGGTCCTCGTAGACGGTAGTGCTCCGGGCCGGGAGCCCGGCCCCGAAACGGTGAACGCCCCGGCGGGGAACCGGGGCGTTCGGGGAGGAGAGGTGTCCCCGAAGGGACGGGTATTCGCTATGTGAGGTGATCGCGAGCGACCATCAGGTCGTATGAGTCACGATCACGGTGGCGACTATAGCCCCGCCGTGTATCCAAAGCAAGCGATTGAACACAATCACCCCCGTTCAGGGGGGCCGAGACGCGTCGTTCGGGGGGTCAGCGCGCCCGGCGCTCGCGCTCGCGCTCGCGTTCCTCCTCGTGGAACCGGCGGAACAGGGTCGCCGACAGGAGCGCGTTGACGAGCCAGATGACGATCGTCGCGCCGACCGCCGACCAGAACCCGTCGATCGTGAAGTCGGGGACGATCCAGCTCGTCACGTAGAGCATGAGCAGGTTCACGAAGAAGAGCGCGATCCCGAGCGTCAGGACGATGAGCGGGAGCGACAGCACCGTCACGACCGGCCGCACGAACGCGTTGACAAGGCTGAAGACGAGCGCGGCGAGCACGAGCGCCCACCAGTCGCCGCCGTAGCGGATGCCGTCCAGGAGCCAGGCGGCCACGAAGATCGCGGCGATGTTGCCGGCCCAGGCGACGAGGAGCTTGCGCCACATGCCCCCAGCATCGCGCACGGGGCGGTCGTAGAGTGGGTGGCCCGATGTGCGGCCGCTTCACGAACACGCTCAGGCGCGAGGACCTCGCGCGGGTGTTCCCGGAGGCCGCGGCGCTGCCCACCGACGAGGGCTTCGAGCGCTACAACGTCGCGCCGACCCAGGACGTCCTGGCCGTCGTGTCGACGCGCGACGGCGAGCGGCGGATGGGCCTGCTGCGCTGGGGGCTCGTCCCGTTCTGGGCCCGCGACGTCCGCATCGGGGCGAAGATGATCAACGCGCGCGCCGAGTCGCTGGGCGAGAAGGCCGCGTTCCGCGACCTCGTCGAGCACGGCCGCTCGCGCTGCCTGATCGTCGCCGACGGCTACTACGAGTGGCTGCGGCCCGAGGACCCGAAGGCGCCGCGCGTGCCGGTGCACCTCGCGCTGGCCGACCGGCGGCCGTTCGCGTTCGCCGGCCTGTGGACGTGGTGGCGGCCGAAGGGCGCCCCCGACGCCGAGCGCCTGGCGACGTGCACGATCATCACGACGACCGCCAACGCGCAGGTCGCCCCGGTCCACGACCGGATGCCGGTCATGCTCGTCGACGACGCGAGCCGGGCCGCCTGGCTGGACCGCTCGCTGGACTTCGCCGCCGTGCGCGACCTGCTCGCGCCGCTGCCCGACGGGCTGCTGACCGTCGCGCCGGCGAACCCGTGCGTCAACCACCACGTCAACGACGGCCCCGAGTGCCTGGCCCCCGCCGAGGCCCGGGCGTGAGGCCGAGGGCCCTCCCCCGTCCGTGACGCTCCTGGAGGCGCTCGCCGTCACCCTGGCCGGGGTGGCCGCGGGGACGATCAACGTCGTCGTCGGCAGCGGGACGCTCATCACGTTCCCGGCGCTGCTGGCCGTCGGCTACTCGCCGGTCGTCGCGAACGTGACGAACTCGCTCGGGCTCGTGCCCGGCTCGGTCGCCGGGTCGATCGGCTACCGCCGCGAGCTCGCCGGCCAGCGGCGGCGGATGACCCGGCTGCTGCCGGCGTCGCTGCTGGGCGGGACGACCGGCGCGCTCCTGCTGCTCGTCCTGCCCGACGACACGTTCCGGTCGATCGTGCCGGTCTTCATCGTCGCGGCGCTCGTCGTCATCGTCCTCCAGCCGCAGGTGTCGCAGTGGGTGGCGCGCCACCGCCCGCACGGGGCCGAGCACACGCGCCTGGTCCCCGTCCTCGTCTTCCTCAGCGGCCTCTACGGCGGCTACTTCGGCGCCGCCCAGGGGATCCTGCTCATGGCGATCCTCGGGACCGCGATCCCCGACGACCTCCAGCGCCTGAACGCGCTGAAGAACGTCCTCGCCGGCGCGGTGAACCTCATCGCCGGCCTCATCTTCGCCGCGATCGCCGACGTCGCCTGGGGCCCGGCCGCGCTCATCGCGCTCGGCTCGACGCTCGGCGGCGTCCTCGGGGCGCGCTACGGGCGGCGGCTGTCGCCCGGGGCGCTGCGCGCGGTCATCGTCGCCGTCGGCGTCTTCGCGCTCGTCCGCCTCATCGTCGGCTGATCTCACCCTTGACCTCAGGGTGAGACTTCGCCTCGGATCGGGGCCGCGGGCCCCGTCGGAATCGACCATCTAGCCTTCCGCCATGGCCGACGCGACGCGCCTCGCCGCCCGGCTCGGACCCTGGCGCGACGGCGCGGGGGCCGCCGGGCCGCAGTTCGCCCGCCTCGCCGCCGCGCTGGCGGCGGCGATCGAGGACGGCTCGCTCGACGGCGTCGCGCTGCCGGCCGAGCGGCGCCTCGCCGCCGCGCTCGGCGTCAGCCGCTCGACCGTCGTGCGCGCCTACGACTCGCTGCGCCGCCAGGGGCTCGTCGCCTCGCGCGAGCGCTCCGGGACCGTCGTGCGGCCGCTGCGCCGGCGCCTCGTCGCCCCGCAGGGCCAGATGTTCCAGCTCGCCCAGCTCCTCGGCGGCGACGGCGGCATCGACCTGTCCGTCGCCTCGCCCGCCGTCGACGAGCTCGTCACCGACGTCGGCGTCTCGCTCGCCGACGCGTCCGGCCACGGGTACGTGCCCCGCGGCCTGCCGGCGCTGCACGAGGCGATCGCCGCGCGGGCCTGCGCCCAGGGCGTCCCGACCAGCCCCGACGAGGTCCTCGTCACCTCCGGCGCCCACGAGGGCCTCGCGCTCCTGGCCGGCCTGCTCGTCGGCCGCCACCAGCCGGTCGCCGTCGACGAGGTCACCTACGCGGGCGCGCTCGAGGTCGTCGACCGGGCCGGCGGCGTGCCGGTCGGCGTCCCCGCCGACCGCGCCGGGATGCGGCCCGACGCGCTGCGCGACGTCCTCGCCCGCGGCGCCGGGTTCGTCCTCCTCATGCCCGGCCTGCACAACCCGGCCGGGACGTCGATCGCCCCCGGCCGCCGCCCGGCGCTGCTGGAGGCGGCGGCCGAGCACGACGCGCTCGTCGTCGAGGACGCCGCGCTCGACGACGTCCGCTTCGAGGACGGGCCGCCGCCGCTGCGCGCGCTCGCGCCCGACCGGGTCCTGTCGGTCGGCTCGCTGTCGAAGGTCGCCTGGGGCGGGCTGCGCGTCGGCTGGATCTGCGGCCCGCGGGAGCTCATCGGCCGCCTCGCCCGGCTCAAGGGCGCCCGCGACATCGGCGCCGGGGCGCTCGGCCAGCTCGCCGCGCTGCGGCTCCTCGAGCGCCTCGACGCGCTGCGCGCCGCCCGCCGCGAGCAGGCGCGCCGCCGCCTGGCGCTCCTGCGCGAGGGGGCCCGCCGCCTGGCCGCCGCCTGGGCCGAGGCCGGTCAGGCCGGACCGGCCGCGGCGCCCGCCGGGACGACGTCGAGCCAGTGGGCGAAGCGCGGGTCGCCCCCGCGGACGACGTCCCCGTAGGCGGCGGCGACCCGGGCCGTCACCGGGCCGGGCGCGACCCCGTCGCCGACCGGGCGCCCGTCGATCTCGCGCACCGGCGCGATCTCCGCCGCCGTCCCGGTCAGGAACACCTCGTCGGCCGTGTAGAGCTCGCCGCGGGTCAGCGGCCGCTCGACGACCGGCAGGTCGAGCGCGCCGGCGAGCGTCAGCACCGTGTCGCGCGTGATGCCGCCGAGGGCGCCGCTGGCCGGCGGCGGGGTGTGCAGGACGCCGCCGGCGACGAGGAACACGTTCTCGCCCGACCCCTCGGCCAGCAGCCCGTCGGCGGTCAGCAGGATCGCCTCGTCGAAGCCGAGCTCCTCGGCCTCCTGGCGGGCGAGGACCGCGTTCAGGTAGTGGGCGGTCGCCTTCGCCGCCGGCAGCAGCGCGTCGTGGCCGATCCGCGACCACGACGAGACCTTCGCGCGGATGCCGCGCTCGGCGCCCGGCAGGTACGCCGGCCACGCCCACACGGCGATCGCGACCTCGACCGGGCATCCGCACGGCGAGACGCCCATCGGCCCGGCGCCGCGGAAGGCGATCGTCCGCACGTAGCAGTCGTCGAGCCCGCTCTCGACGACGAGCCGCCGGGTCGCCGCCTCGAGCTCCTCGACCGAGTGGCCGAGGTCCATCCCGTACAGCCGCGCGGAGCGCGCGAGCCGCTCGTGGTGGTCGCGGTGGCGGAAGATCGCCGGGCCCCGCGCGGTCGCGTAGGCGCGCAGCGAGTCGAAGACGCCGGTGCCGTAGTGGAGGGCGTGGGTGAGGACGTGGACGCCGGCCTGCTCCCACGGCACGAAGCGCCCGCTCATCCAGATGCGGTCGGTCGGTTCCATGGCCGGACGCTACGCCCCGGCCGGCCCCCGGACCGCGGGCCAACGGCGCCTCGCTGGCCCGCCCGGCGAGGGGGATCCTGCGCGGTCGGCGTGTACTAAGCTGGCCGCCGCCGCAGAGCCGCGCGTCCCCGCGGACCCGTCGCGGCGCCCGGCCGGGGGGTCCGGGCCCGTCATCCTCCATCCGCGTTGCCCGAGCGCCCGCCCACCAGCCATGACGTCGCCCGCCTGGCCGGGGTCTCCCAGCCGACGGTGTCGCGCGCGCTGCGCGACGAGGCCGGCGTGTCGGAGGCGACGAAGCAGGCGGTGCGGGCGGCGGCCGAGCAGCTCGGCTACATCCCGATCCAGCGGGGCCGCAGCCTGTCGACGAGCCGCTCCGGGCAGATCGCGGTCGTCGTCCACGACCTCGCCACGCCGTTCTCGCTCGAGATCCTCCAGGCCGCCGACGCGGTCCTCCACGGCGCCGGCCAACGGATGCTCGTCCTCACCCCGGACGCCGCCGACGAGGCGCTCGCGCCGCGGCTGCTCGACGGGTCGCTCGACGGCGCGATCCTGACGACGACGATGCTCGACTCGTCGCTGCCGCAGCGGCTCGCGCGCCGGGGCCTGCCGTTCGTCCTCCTCAACCGCGAGGTCGACGACGCGCCCGGCGACGTCTGCGTCGTCGACAACGTCGCGGGCGGGCGGCTGGCGGCCGAGGAGCTGCTCGCCGCCGGCCACCGCGAGATCGCGGCGCTGTTCGGCCCGGCGCAGACGAGCACCGGCCGCGACCGCGAGGCCGGCTTCCGGGCGGCGCTGGCCGAGGCCGGGGTCGCGCTGCCCGAGCGCCGCACCCGCCGCGGGCCGTACACGTTCGCGTTCGGCCGCGCCGCGACCGCGGCGCTGCTGGAGACCCGGCCGACCGCCCTCTTCTGCGGCGACGACGTCGTCGCGATCGGCGCCTACAACGCGCTGCTGGCGCGCGGCGCGTCGGTGCCCGGCGACGTGTCGCTCATCGGCTTCGACGACCTGTCGCTCGCCGCCTGGGACGTCTTCCAGCTCACGACGGTCCGCGGCGACCTCGTCCGCCTCATGCGCACCGCGGCGGAGCTGCTGCTCGAGCGGATCGCGATCGGCTCCGGCCGCGAGCAGCCGCCGCCGCGGCGGGTCGTCCAGGCGGTCGAGATCGTGCGGCGGCGCACGGTCGGGCCGGCCCCGGCGCGCCGCCGCTGACCGGCGGCGCCGCTCAGGCCAGCTCGACGATCCGGTCGAAGCGGCCGGGCAGCTCGCGCTCGTGGGTGATGACGAGGACGCCGCGGTCGCCGGCGATGCGGTCGAGGTCGTCGAGGAAGGCGGCGGCGCCGGCGCGGTCGAGGTGCGCGGTCGGCTCGTCGAGGACGAGGAAGCGCCCGTCGGCCAGCAGCGCCCGGGCGACGCCGATGCGCTGGCGCTGGCCGCCCGAGACGGTCGCGCCGCCCTCGCCGAGCATCGTGTTCAGCCCGTCGGGCAGCCCGTCGACCCACACGTCGAGGCCGACGTCGCGGAGGACCTCCATGAGGCGGCTGTCGCCGGCGTCCGGCCTGGCCAGGCGCAGGTTCTCGCGCAGCGTCGTCGCGAACACGTGCGCGTCCTGGCCCGAGAGGCGGACGGCGCGCCGCACGTCCTCGGGGTCGAGCTCGCGCAGGTCGACGCCGCCGAGCGTGACGCGGCCCTCGTCGGGGTCGCGGAAGCGGACGAGCAGGTCGGCGAGCGTCGTCTTGCCGACCCCGCTGGGGCCGACGAGCGCGATCCGCGCGCCCGGCTCCAGGCGCAGGTCGACGTGGCGCAGCACCCACGGGCCGTCCGGGTCGTAGCGGACGCTGACGCCCTCGGCCACGAGCGCGCCCTCCTGCGGCACCGGCCGCGGCGCGGCGGGGGCGGTGACCGGCGGCTCCATCCGCTCGACCTCCTCCAGCCGGGTCGCGGCCGCCGCGCAGGCGCTCAGGCTCTGGGCCGCCGCCGGCAGCGGCTGGACGGCCTCGAAGGCGGCCATCGCCAGCAGCGTCACCGCGGCGAGCAGGATCCCGTCGAGCCGGTCGCCGCGGACGGCCGGGATCGCGACGAGCAGCACCGCGACCGCGGCCCCGCCCGACAGGACCGCGCCGAGGCCGGAGGCGACCGCGCCGGCGACCGCGTCGCGGCGGGCCAGCCCGGCGAGCTGCGCGTCGGCGTCGGCGAGGCGGCGGATGCGCTCCGGCCCGCAGCCGAACGCGACGAGCTCCGACGCGCCCTCGGCGAGCTCGACGACCTCGCCGGCGAGCGTCGCCTGGGCGGCGGCCTGGCGGCGCCCGGCGGTGCGGGCCAGCCGGCCGGTCAGCAGCGGCAGCCCGATCCCGCCGAGCACGAGCGCGGCGGCGACGACGAGGCCGCCGACCGGGAGGATGACGCCGGCGGCGATGACCGCGGCGGCCGAGGTGACGAACGCGACGATCGGCGGCGACAGCGCGCGCAGGTAGAGGTCCTGGAGGCGGTCGACGTCGGCGACGAAGCGGCTGAGCAGGTCGCCGCGCGCGATCCGCGTGCCGGGCACGAGCGGCACGACCGCGCGGAAGAACCGCACCCGCAGCTGGGCCAGCGACCGGAACGCGAGGTCGTGGGAGACGAGCCGCTCCAGGTAGCGCAGGACCGCGCGGCTGAGCGCGAGCGCGCGGACGCAGACGATCGCGACGGTCAGCGCGAGCACCGGCGGGCGCAGCGCGGCGTGGGAGATGAGGGCGCCGGAGACGGTCATGAGCGCGATCGCCGACATGACCGCGCCGGCGGCGAGCGCGACCGAGGCGGTGAAGCGGGGGCGGGCCGGCGGCGCGGCCCGCAGGACGGCGGACAGGGACCCGGTCATACGGCCACGGCCTCCATCCCGGCGGCCGTCGGGCGCGGCGTCTCGACGACGCGCCCGCGCCGCAGCGCGACGACGCGGTCGGCCCGCGCGGCGAGCGCCGGGTCGTGGGTGATCAGGAGCGTCGTGCGCCCGCGCGCGGCGGCGAGGACCCCGTCGGCGACGCGCGCGGCGGTCGGCGCGTCGAGCGAGGCGGTCGGCTCGTCGAGCACGAGCAGCGGGGCGCGGCGGACGAGGGCGCGGGCGACGACGAGCCGCTGGACCTGGCCGGCCGACAGCGCCCGCCCGCCGTCGCCCATCCGGGTGTCGAGCCCGTCGGGCAGCCCGGCGACGATCTCCAGCGCGTCGGCGGCGGCGAGCGCGGCCTCCAGCTCGGCGTCGGTCGCGCCGGGGGCGCCGAGGCGCAGGTTCTCGGCGAGCGTGCCCGCGAACAGGCGGCCGCGCTGCGGCGCCCACGCGGTCCGGGCGCGCCAGGCGTCGGCGTCGACGTCGCGCAGGTCGACCCCGCCGCAGCGGACCGCGCCCTCGTCGGGGTCGGCCAGCCGCAGCAGCAGCGTCGCCAGCGTGCTCTTGCCGGCGCCGCTGTGGCCGACGAGCGCGACGAGCTCGCCCGGCTCGAGCGTCAGGTCGGCGCCGTCGAGGACCGGCTCGGCGCGCCCCGGGTGGGTGAGCCGGACGCCCTCGAGCACGACCGGCGACCGGGCCGGGTCGGGCGCGACCCGCGGGTGCTCGGGGACGGCGACGGTCCGGGGCGCGTCGAGGACCTCGAAGATCCGCTCGGCGGCGGCGAGGCCGTCGGCGCTCGCGTGGTGCTGCTGGCCCATGCTGCGCAGCGGCGCGTACAGCTCGGGGGCGAGGAGGAGGACGGCGAGGCCGACGGTCAGCTCGAGGTGGCCCTGGGCGAGCTGGATGCCGACGGTCGCCGCGACGAGCGCGGTCCCGAGCATCGCCAGGAGCTCGAGCACGAACGCCGACAGGAACGCGACCCGCAGCGTGCGCAGCGTCTCGCGCCGGTAGCGGTCGCCGACGCGGGCGAGCGTCTCGTCCTGCGCGTGCTCGCGCCCGAACGCGCGCAGCGTGCGCAGGCCGCGGACGACGTCGAGGAAGTGGGTGCCCAGGAGCGCGAGCGTCCGCTCGCGCTTGCGGACGTCGTCGCGCGCCTTCAGCCCGACGAGCGCCATGAACAGCGGGACGAGCGGGATCGTCACGGCGAGGATCAGCCCGGCCGGCAGGTCGTGGGGCAGGACCCAGGCGAGGACGGCGACCGGGACGAGCGCCGACAGCATGACCTGCGGCAGGTAGCGGGCGAAGAACGTCTCGAGCGCGTCGACGCCCTGGACGACCGCGGTCGTCAGCTCGCCGGCGCGCTCGCCCGGCAGGCCGGTCGGGCGGGCGACGAGCATCCGCTGCCCGAGCCGCGCCCGCAGCTCGGACATGACGCGCAGCGCGCCGAAGCGGCCGACCGCGTCGAAGAGCGCGGCGACGACCCCGCGCCCGGCCACGACGGCGGCCAGGGCGACGAGGTCGCCGCGCACGTCGCCCAGCGACTGCCCGTCGATGAAGACGTGCGCGATCACGCGCGCCAGCAGGACCGCCTGGGCCACGACCAGGACGGCGCCGACGGCGCCGACGAGGCCGGAGACCGCGAGCGGGCGGCGCGCCGCGCGCGTGTCGCGCAGCAGGCGGCGGGCGACGGGCTCCATCAGTCGCCGGAGGGGGTGGCCGGGGGCGAGGCCGGCGGCGCCGGCTGCGGCGGCAGCGTCAGCCGCTTGCGGAACACCCAGTACGTCCAGCCCTGGTAGAGGAGGACGAGCGGCACGAGGACGACCGCCACGCCGGTCATGAACGTCAGCGTGTAGTCGCCGGAGGCCGCCTGGTGCAGCGTGATCGAGTACGCCGGGTCGGTCGACGAGATCAGCACGTGCGGGAACAGCTGGGTGAACCAGCCGGCGACGAGCAGCGCGATCGCGGCGGCGTTCGCGCCGAAGGCCCAGCCGCCGGCGCGGACGGCCGAGGCGACGGCCAGCAGGACGACCGCGCCGACCAGGAGGACCGCGGTGGCGACGCCGGCGCCGTCCACCAGCGTCCACACGACCCAGGCGCCGAGCGCCACCACCGCCGCGGGCCCCGCCCAGCGGCGGATCGCGCGGGCGCGCTCCTCCACCGGGCCGGACGTCTTCAGCGTCAGGAACGTCGCCCCGTGGGCCAGGAACAGCAGCAGCGTCGCGACGCCGCCCAGCAGCGCGTACGGCCCGAGCAGGTCGAAGATGGTGCCGGTCGCGTCCGCGTCGGCGTTGATCGGGATGCCGTGGATGATGTTCGCCCACGCGACGCCCCACAGCAGCGCCGGCAGGGCCGAGCCGATCACGGCCGCCCACTCCCAGCGCGACCGCCAGGCGTCGTCGTCGTGCTTGCCCCAGTACTCGAGCGCGACGTTGCGGACGATCAGCGCGAGCAGGACCAGGAAGAGGGCGAGGTAGGCGCCGCTGAACAGCGTCGCGTACCAGAGCGGGAACGCGGCGAACGTGGCGCCGCCCGCGACGAGCAGCCACACCTCGTTGCCGTCCCACACCGGGCCGATGGTGCGCAGCACCATGCGGCGCTCCTCCTTCGTGCGGCCGACGGTGCGCAGCAGCATCCCGACCCCGAAGTCGAAGCCCTCGAGGACCAGGTAGCCGGTCCAGAGGACGCCGATCAGGACGAACCAGACGGTCTCGAGCGTTGTGTATTCCATGTCAGTAGGCCAGGGCCAGGTCGTCGGTGGTCTCGGAGGCGTCCGCGCCGTCGGCCGGCGGCGTGCGGCCGTGGTCGGGCCCGGCCTTCACGGCGCGTGCGACGAGGCGCACGGCGATCACGGCGAGCACGGCGTAGACGAGGGTGAAGCCGATGAGCGTGATCGCGACCTCGGCCGACGTCACGTTGGGCGAGATGGCGTCCTCGGTGCGCAGGAGGCCGAACACGACCCACGGCTGGCGGGCCATCTCGGTGAACAGCCAGCCGGCCGAGTTGGCCAGGAACGGCAGGACGATCCCGGCGACCGCCAGCCACTGCCAGCGGCGCGCCTTCTCGATCGTGCGGCGGTGCAGGAGGATCCAGCCGATCAGGGTCAGCAGCGCGACCGCGAGGCCGGCGCCGATCATCGCCCGGAAGCTCCAGTAGGCGACGCCGACGACGGGGACGTAGTCGCCCGGGCCGTACGTCCGCTGGTACTCGGCGTTGATCTCGTCGATCCCCTTCACCTCGGCGTTCGGGTCGTTCGCCGCCATGAGCGACAGGAGGTGCGGGATCGTGATGTTGTGGTTCGTGCCGCCCGGGTTGCGGCTGAAGTCGCCGGTGGCGAAGATCGACAGGCCGGCGGGCTTCTCGGTCTCCCACAGCGCCTCGGCCGCGGCCATCTTCATCGGCTGCTGCTCGGTCATGAGCTGGGCGTTGAAGTGGCCGACGAGCGAGACGGCGATCGCGGCGACGCAGGTGACGGGCAGCGCGATCTTCAGGGCGCGCCGGGCGAGCTCGACCTCCCGCCCCTTGCGCAGGTACCAGGCGGAGATGCCGACGACGATCATGCCGGCGGTGACCCAGGAGGCGAGGATCGTGTGCGCGAAGGCGAACAGCGCCGTCGACTGGGTCAGGACCGCGAGGACGTCGTTCATCCGGGCCTGGCCGGTGACCGGGTCGAGCTCGTAGCCGACCGGGTGCTGCATCCACGAGTTCGCGGCGAGGATGAAGTACGCGGAGGCCATCGTCCCGATCGCCACCATCCAGATGCAGAAGGCGTGCAGCCTCGGCGACAGCCGGTCGCGGCCGAACATCCACAGGCCGAGGAAGGTCGACTCGACGAAGAACGCGGCCAGGCCCTCGATCGCCAGCGGCGCGCCGAACACGTCGCCGACGTACTTGGAGTAGGCCGACCAGTTCATGCCGAACTGGAACTCCTGGACGATGCCGGTCACGACGCCGACGGCGAAGATGATCAGGAACACCTTCCCCCAGAGCCGGAGCAGACGGGTGTAGACCGGCTTGCCGGTGCGATAGGCCAGCGTCTGGACGATCGCCAGGAAGAGCGACAGCCCGATCGACACCGGGACGAAGAAGAAGTGGAAGAGCGTCGTGCTCGAGAACTGGAGCCGCGCGAGGTCGAGGGTCGTCATGGCACCACAGACCGTAGGTTCGGCCCGGGCGCGCGCCATCAGCGGTGATCCGTGCACGGATCGTGGAGGACTACGGACCCCGAACGGGGGGTTCGCCGGGCGCGGCGGCGGGCGGGGCCGCGGGATCCGCGCCGGCCGCGGAGCCGGGTCCGTAGCCGCCACGCCCGCGGTCCCGTGGCGACCCCCGTCGTGGCGCCGCGGTACCGGGGGTACGGTCGGCTCATGCTCGCCTATCAGATGGTCCAATGGCAGCAGGAGCCCGAGCTGCGCGAGGTCGAGGTGCCCGAGCCCGGCCCCGGCCAGGTGCTCCTGAAGGTCGGCGGCGCCGGCGCCTGCCACTCCGATCTGCACGTCGCGGAGTGGCCGGAGGGCGCGCTGCCGTACACGCTGCCGTTCACGCTCGGACACGAGAACGCCGGCTGGGTCGAGAAGGTCGGCCCCGGCGTCGAGGGCTTCGCCGAGGGCGACGCGGTCGCGGTCTACGGCCCGTGGGGCTGCGGGCGCTGCATCGCGTGCCGCCGGTCCGAGGAGAACTACTGCGAGCGCGCCGCCGAGATCCCCTACCACGGGGGCGGCCTGGGCCGCGACGGCGGCATGGCCGAGTACATGCTCGTCCCCTCGCCGCGGCTGCTCATCCCGCTGGGCGACCTCGACCCGCGCGACGCCGCGCCGCTGAGCGACGCCGCGCTCACCCCCTACCACGCGATCAAGCGCTCCCTCCCGCTCCTGGGGGCCGGGTCGACCGCGGTCGTCATCGGCGTCGGCGGGCTCGGCCACATGGCCGTCCAGATCCTGCGGGCGCTGACCGGCAGCCGGATCGTCGCCGTCGACGCCAGCGAGCAGGCGCTCGCGCTGGCCCGCGAGGTCGGGGCCGACGAGACGGTGGCCGCCGGGCCGGACGCGGCCGACCGGATCCGCGAGCTGACGCGCGGCCTGGGCGCGAACCTCGTCCTCGACGTCGTCGGCGCCGACGACACGATCGCGCTCGCCGCGTCGGTCGCGCGCGTGGGCGGGCACATGACGGTGATCGGCCTGGCCGGCGGGACGCTGACGTGGACGGCGATGGGCGCGCTCCCGTGGGCGTGCTCGCTGACGTCGACGTACTGGGGCTCGGCGGTCGAGCTGGCCGAGGTCCTCGAGCTGGCCCGCCGCGGCCAGATCCGCGCGCACACCCAGCGCTTCACGCTCGAGCAGGCGCCCGAGGCCTACCGCGCGATGCGCGAGGGCCGCCTGCAGGGCCGCGCGGTGATCTGCCCCAACGGCTGAGCCGCACGCGGTGTGTGGCGGGGGGGGGCCCCCCCCCCGGGGGGCG
>JADGIB010000044.1 GCA_019683665.1 Solirubrobacteraceae bacterium | reverse complement strand
TCGCCCGCGTCTTTTGTTTAAACCCCCGCGGGGGGGGGGCGGCGCCCCGGGCCGCCTCCGCCGGGGAGACCGGCGCCGGCGGCTCCACGTCCACGGCGTCGAGCCCGCGCGCCTCGGCCACGAGCACGTCCCCGTCGAGGAGGACGGCGCCGCCGTCGCGGCGCTCGAGCGCCAGCGGCCGCTCCAGCGGCGGCGGCACGCGCAGCGTCACCTCGACCGGGCCGCCGTCGAACGCCCCGGCGACGACGCCGCACGTGTAGCCGCCGTTCCCGCTCGCGGGCGGGCCGTTGAAGCGGCCGCCGATGACGACCCGGTCGGGCATCCCGGCGCCGGCGCTACGGCTCGAGGACGACCTTGCCCCGCAGCCCGCCCGCCTCGTTGAGGCGGTGGGCGTCGGCGGCCCGCTCCAGCGGCAGGACGCGGTCCACCCGGGTCCGCAGCCGCCCGGCGGCGACCTCGCCGACGAGCCGGCGCAGCTCCTCGCGGTCGTGGTGGACGAGGAACACCTCGGAGCGGATGCCGCGCGCCGGGTCCGGGTCGGGGACGCGGCGCGTCGTGACGATCGCGCCGCCGTCGCGGACCGCGGCGTGGACGGGCTCGCCGAGCGGGACCGCGTCGAACGCCGCGTCGACCTCGAGCTCCGACAGGTCGGCGTCGCGGCCGACCACCCGCTCGGGGCCGAGCGAGCGCACCCAGTCCTCGTCGCCGGTGCTCGCCTGGGCGGTGACCCGCAGCCCGGCGGCGACCGCGAGCTGCACGGCGAACGCGCCGACCGCCCCGGACGCGCCGGTGACGAGCAGCGTCTGGCCGAGCGCCAGGCCGAGGCGGGCGAGGCCCTGCGCCGCGGTCAGGCCGTTCAGCGGGACCGTCGCCGCCGTCGTGGCGTCGACGCTCGCGGGCAGCGGCACGATCCAGCCGGCGTCGACGAGGATCCGCTCGGCGTAGGCGCCGACGCGGCCCTCGGCGTCGTACCACTGGACCATCCCGACGACGCGGTCGCCCGGCGCGACGCCGGTCACGCCGGCGCCGACCGAGACGACCTCGCCGGCGAAGTCCCAGCCGAGGACGTACGGCGGGTCGGGGAGGGGGCGGGGCGAGTAGCCCATGCGCGCCGCCAGGTCGGTCGGGTTGACGTTGGCGGCGCGCACGGCGACGACCACCTGGCCGTCGCCGGGGACCGGATCGGGGCGCTCGGCGACCTGCAGGACCTCGGGGCCGCCGTGCGCGGTGACCTCGACGACCCGCACGGTCAGACCCCCAGCACGGCCTCGAGCCGGCGGTCCAGGGCCTCGGCCAGCGCGTCGCGCAGCTCGCCCTCCTCGAAGCGCTCGAGCAGCGCGCCGAGGAAGCCCTCGATGACGAGCCGCTTGGCCACCGGCTCGGGGAGCCCGTGGGAGCGCAGGTAGTGCATCTGGTCGGGGTCGATCTGCGCGATCGCCGCCGCGTGCGTGCAGCGCACGTCGTTGGCCAGGATCTCCAGGCCCGGGATCGCGTCCGCGTGCGCCTTCTTGGAGATGAGCAGGTTGCGCGACTCCTGGAAGGCGTCGATCCGCTGGGCGCCCGGGTCGACCTTGATCATGCCCCGCCACACCGCGCTGGAGCGGTCGGCGAGGATGCCCCGGAAGGCGAGGTCGGAGATCGTGTCGGGCGCGGCGTGCTCCTGGCGCGTGTCGAAGTCCAGGTGCTGGCGCCCGCGGGTCGCGTAGCCGCCGGTGACGCGCGCCTGCGCGCCCGGCTCGGTCAGGGTCGTCTCGAGGAAGACCTTGCCGTCGCGCCCGCCGAAGCCGAGCGTCACCCACTCCAGGCGGCCGTCGCGGGCGACGGTGGCGCGCTCGTTGCCGAACACCCACGTCTGCTCGCTGAGGTCCTGGATCCCGACGTACGTCAGGTGCGCGTTCTGGCCCACGACGAGCTCGACGACCCCGTTGGCGAGGCCGTCGGCGTCGGCGGCCGCCGAGGTGAGCTGCTCGACGATCGTCGCCTCGGCGCCCTCCTCGAGGACGACGAGCGTGCGCCAGTGCAGCGCGGTCCCCGCCTGCGCGTGGACGGTGCGCAGGTCGATGCGCCCGTCGACGCGGACGCCGCGCGGGACGTGGACGAACGTGCCGTCGGTCCAGTGCGCGTCGTTGCGGGCCGAGAACGGCGACGACGGCGCGACGAGCGAGCCGAGGTGCGGCTCGACGAGCTCGGGGTGGCGCGCCGCGGCCTCGGCCAGCGGCAGGACGACGACCCCGTCGGGCGGCGACGGGAGCGCGCCGGCCTCGCCGGGCGCGGCCGGGTAGGCCTCGAGGTCGAGCGTGTCGATCGGGGTGAACTCCCAGCCCGGCACCCCGCGGAACGTCGGCATCTCGAGCGTCTCGAGCGCCTCGAGCGCCGCCGCGCGGCGGGCGGTCACGAAGTCGGTGGCGATGTCCGTCATCCGATGGAGCCCTCCATCTGCAGCTCGATGAGGCGGTTCATCTCGACCGCGTACTCCATCGGCAGCTCCTTGACGATCGGCTCGATGAAGCCGTTGACGATCATCTTGCTCGCCTCATCCTCGGGCAGGCCGTGGGCCCGCAGGTAGAACAGCTGCTCCTCGCCGACCTTCGAGACGGTCGCCTCGTGGCCGACGTCGACGTCGTCCTCGCCGATGCGGATCGTCGGGTACGTGTCCGAGCGCGAGTCCTCGTCGAGCAGCAGCGCGTCGCAGACGACCTTCGACTTGGACCCGGTCGCGCCCTTGGCGACCTCGAGCAGGCCGCGGTAGGAGGAGCGCCCGCCGTCCTTGGAGATCGACTTGGCGAAGATGTTGCTCGTCGTGTTCGGCGCGGCGTGGATGATCTTGCCGCCCGCGTCCTGGTGCTGGCCGGCGCCCGCGAAGGCGATCGACAGGATCTCGCCGTGGGCGCGCTCGCCGGTCAGGTAGACGGACGGGTACTTCATCGTCAGCTTCGAGCCGAGGTTGCAGTCGACCCACTCGACCGTCGCGTCGCGCTGGGCGATCGCCCGCTTCGTCACGAGGTTGAACACGTTCTGCGACCAGTTCTGCACGGTCGTGTAGCGGATCCGCGCGCCCGGCTTGGCGATGAGCTCGACGACGGCCGAGTGCAGCGACGCCGACGAGTAGGTCGGCGCGGTGCAGCCCTCGACGTAGTGCACGTAGGAGCCCTCGTCGGCGATGATGAGCGTCCGCTCGAACTGGCCCATGTTCTCCGTGTTGATGCGGAAGTAGGCCTGCAGCGGCATCTCGACGTGGACGCCCGGCGGCACGTAGACGAACGAGCCGCCCGACCACACGGCGCTGTTCAGCGCCGCGAGCTTGTTGTCGTTGGCCGGGATGACCGTCGCGAAGTACTCGCGCACGAGGTCCTCGTGCTCGCGCAGGCCGCTGTCCATGTCGAGGAAGATCACGCCCTGCTTCTCGAGGTCCTCGCGCACCTGGTGGTAGACGACCTCGGACTCGTACTGGGCGCCGACGCCGGCCAGGAACTTGCGCTCGGCCTCGGGGATGCCGAGCCGGTCGAACGTCCGCTTGACGTCCTCGGGCACCTCGTCCCACGAGCGGCCGGCCTTCTCGGAGGCGCGCACGAAGTAGTGGATGTCATCGAAGTCGACCTCGTCGAGCATCGGCGAGGCCGGCGGGGTCCAGTTCGGCATCGGCCGCGCCAGGAAGTGCTCGAGCGCCTTGAGGCGGAACTCGCGCATCCACTGCGGCTCGCTCTTGAACTCCGAGATCTTCTCGACGATCTCGCGGTTGATGCCCTTCGGGGCCTTGTAGAGGTAGTTCTCGGGATCGTGGAACCCGTAGCGCTCCGCGTAGTCCGCGTTGATGTGCGCCAGGGCCTCCTGCTCCGCGATCGCTTCCGGCGTTGCCATGGTCAGTCGACCTCCAGCTTGATCAGTCCGTCCTGCACGCGGACGGGGAAGGTGTCTACGGGCACGTAGGCGGGGAGGGTCAGCGGCCGCCCGGTCCGCAGGTCGAACAGGGAGCCGTGGCGGGGGCACTCGAGCGTGCACTGCTTCGTGTCCAGCTCGCCCTCCGCCAGCGGCCCGTCGTCGTGCGAGCAGCGGTCCTCGATGGCCAGCAGCTCGCCGTCGCAGTTGAAGACGCCGATCTCGATGTCCTCCCAGGTCACGATCCTGCGCGCCCCGGGCGGGAGCTCCTCGACCGGGCAGACGTCGATGAGCTCGCCCATCAGGACCGGGCCTCCGCCTCGGACTTCGGCGTGTCGGGCTCCCAGTCGACGGCGTGGCCGAGCCCGGCCGACTTGAGGACCTTCAGCGACAGCAGCGCGCACTTCATGCGGGTCGCCGAGATGTCGATGCCGAGCAGGTCGAGGACGAAGTCGCGGTCCAGCCGCAGCAGGTCCTCGACCTTCATGCCCTTCACCTCCTCGGAGCTGAGCGACGCGGCCGCCTGGCTGATCGCGCAGCCGTGGCCGCTGAAGCGGATGTCCTCGATCGTCCCGTCGTCGCCGACGCGCAGCGTGACCTTCAGCTCGTCGCCGCACAGCGGGTTGTGGTCCTCGGCCTGCAGGTCGGGGTCCTCGAGCTCGCCCCAGTTGCGGGGCCGCTTGTAGTGGTCGAGGATCTGCTCGCGGTACAGCTCGTCCATCAGCCGAAGACCTCGTGGACGTCGTGGAGGGCGGTGACGAGCGCGTCGACGTCGGAGCGGTCGTTGTGGACCGCGAACGACGCGCGGGTGGTCGCCGGGACGCCGAGCCGGCGCATGAGCGGCTGCGCGCAGTGGTGGCCGGCGCGGACGCAGACGCCGCGGCGGGCGACGATCTCGGAGACGTCGTGGGGGTGCGCGTAGTCGAGCGCGAACGAGACGACGGCGCCGCGGTCGCGCGGGTCGCGCGGGCCGTGCAGGGTGATGCCCGGGATCTCGGCCAGGCGCTCGAGCGCGTAGGCGACGAGGTCCTGCTCGTGCGCGCGCACCCGCTCCATCCCGATCCCCTGCAGCCAGGCGACGGCGGCGCCCATCCCGACCGCCTCGGCGATCGGCGACGTGCCCGCCTCGAACTTCGCCGGGATGTCGGCCCAGGTCGAGGTCTGCTCGTCGACGGACGCGATCATGTGCCCGCCGCCGAGGAACGGCGACATCGACTCCAGCAGCTCGGGGCGGCCGTGGAGGACGCCCAGGCCGGTCGGGCCGTAGGCCTTGTGCGCGGTCCACACGTAGAAGTCGGCGCCGATCGCGCCGACGTCGACCGGGATCTGCGGCACGGCCTGGGCGCCGTCGACGAGCGTGACCGCGCCGGCGGCGCGGGCGCGCGCGACGATCTCGGCGACCGGGTTGATCGTGCCGAGGACGTTCGAGACGTGGGCGACGGCGACGAGCTTCGGCCCGCGCTCCAGCAGCCGGTCGAGCTCGTCGAGCACGAGCCGGCCGTCGTCGTCGATCGGCACGTAGGCGAGCGTCGCCCCGACGCGCCGGGCCAGCAGCTGCCAGGAGACCACGTTCGAGTGGTGCTCCATCTCGGTGACGACGATCGTGTCGCCCTCGCCGACGTGGTCGAGGCCCCACGCGTAGGCGACGAGGTTGATCGCCTCCGACGCGTTCTTCGTGAAGACGGTGCCGCGGGCGGGCGCGTTCAGCCACGCCGCCGCGCGCGAGCGCGCCGCCTCGAAGCGGTCCGTCGCCTCGACCGCGAGCGGGTAGACGCCGCGGTGGACCGAGGCGTTGTGGTGGCGCGTGAAGTCGTCCATCGCCTCGATGACCGCGCGCGGCTTCTGGCTCGTCGCGCCCGAGTCGAGGTAGACGAGGTCCGCCCGCTCCAGGACGGGGAACTCGCCGCGCACGTCGAGGGTGTCAGCGGTGGCCGCCATGCGGTCAGGCGCTCGCGCCGACCTCCTCGCGGATCCAGCCGTAGCCCTTGCTCTCGAGCTGCTCGACGAGCTCCGGGCCGCCCTCCTTGACGATCCGCCCGTCGAACATGATCGACACGCGGTCGGGCTGCACGAGGTGGAGGATGCGCTGGTAGTGGGTGATGATCAGCGTGCCCATGCCCTCGGCCTTGGCCACGGTGTTCACGCCGTGGGCGACGACGTTCAGGGCGTCGATGTCGAGGCCGGAGTCGGTCTCGTCGAGGACGGCGATCTTCGGGCGCTGGAGCGCGAGCTGGAGGACCTCCAGGCGCTTCTTCTCGCCGCCGGAGAAGCCCTCGTTCAGGTAGCGGGAGGCGAACTCCCGGGGCACGTTCGTGAGCGCCATCGCCTCCTCGACGGTCTTGCGGAACTCCTTGAGGGAGATCTCCGGCTCGCCGCGCTCCTCGCGGTGCGCGTTCAGGACCATCCGCAGGTACTTCGTGATCGTCACGCCCGGGATCGCGACCGGGTACTGGAAGGCCATGAACAGGCCCATCCGCGCGCGCTCGTCGGGCTCGGCCTCGGTGATGTCCTCGCCGTCGAGCAGGATCTGGCCCTCGGTCACCTCGAGCGCGGGGTGGCCCATGATGACGTTCGCGAGGGTCGACTTGCCGGAGCCGTTGGGGCCCATCAGCGCGTGGACCTCGCCGCTGTGCACGTCGATGTCGACGCCCTTGAGGATCTGCTTGTCGTCGGCCTGGACGTGGAGGTTTCGGATCTCGAGGTGGGCCATGGTCTCCTGGCTAGTTCGAAAGGCTGAAGAGGGGGTGCGTGGTGCCGGTCTCGCCGAACTGGACGAGCTCGGCGAGGGTCGTGGTGCGCAGCGCCTCGACGACCGCGTCCTGGACGCGGGCCCAGAGCATGCGCGTCGCGCACGCGGAGCCCTGGTCGTCGCGGTGCGAGCACGAGACGCGCGACTCGCAGTCGGGCACGAAGCAGTCCATCGGAGCGATCGCGCCCTCGAGCGCGAGGACCACCTCGTCCATCGTGATCGTCTCGGCGGGCCGGGACAGGCGGTACCCGCCGCGTGCGCCGCGCGTGGACTCGACCAGCTCGGCCTTGCGCAGGAGGGCGACGACGTGCTCGAGATAGCCGAGCGGGAGCTGCTCGGCCTCGGCGATCGCCTTCAGGGAGACGACCGCGCCCGCCCCGTCGACGTCCTGGCGGCCCAGCTCCACCAGGAGCCGGACGCCGTACTCCGCCTTCGTCGTGAAGATCACGGTGATAATCCTACCAATGCACTCGGATAAACCCGATCCCGCGCCCGGCGTCTGCAGTGCGGGCGCGCCGGCGCTCGTGACCCGCGACGGGCGGCTCGTGTTCGCCGCCTCCGGCCGCCCCCTCGACGACGTCGTGGCCGCGCTCGAGCGCGGCGAGGACGTGGACCCGGCCGAGGCGCGCATCGCGCTGGCCCACGTCGAGCGTAGCGGCTGACCGGCGGCCGTGCGCGTCGCTCAGGAGCGCGCGGCGGGCGCCGCCTCCGGCGCCGGCCGCGGCACCTGCGTCGCGGCCGGGATCCGCACGACGAAGCGGGCCCCGCGGCCGTCGGGCCCGTCGGTCACCGTCACCTCGCCGCCGTGGCTCTGGGCGACCGCGCGGACGATCGCCAGGCCCAGGCCCGAGGAGCCCGCGACCTCGCCGCCGCCGCGCACGAAGCGCTCGAAGATCCGCTCGCGCAGCTCGGGCGGGATCCCGGGGCCGTCGTCGACGACCTCGAGCACCGCCTCGTCGCCGTCGCGGCGCAGGCGCGCGTGGACGTGGGTGCCCGGCGGCGTGTGCTTGATCGCGTTGTCCATGAGGTTCAGCGCGACCCGGTGCAGGTCGTCGCGCGCGCCGACGACCGTCACCGGCTCGACGTCGACGGTCAGCTCGTGGCCGGCCGTCACCGCCTCCAGCTCGCCCGCCGCCGCCGCGACGGCCCGGCTGAGGTCGAACGGCTCGCGCACCGCCTCGCGCCCGACGTCGGCGCGGGCCAGCAGCAGGAGGTCGGCGACGAGGCGGCGCATCCGCTGCGACGACCGCAGGGCCGAGCAGGCGGCCTCGCCCTGCTCGCCCTCGAGCGTCTCGGCCAGCAGCTCGAGGTTCGCGAGGACGCTCGTCAGCGGCGTGCGCAGCTCGTGCGACGCGTCGGCCACGAACTCGCGCTGGCGGGCGAGCGCCGCCTCCGTCTCGTGCTGGGCGGCGTCGAGCGCGCGCAGCATCCGGTCCAGCGTGCGGGCCAGCTCGGCGACCTCGTCGTCGGCGCGCGGGACGGGGACGCTGCGGCCCGGGTCGCGCGTGCGGCGGATCTCCTCGGCGCGGGCGGTCAGCGACGTGATCGGCGCCATCGCCCGCTGCGCGATCGCCAGGCCGGCCAGGAGCGCGAGCGCGGTGCCGCCGAGGACGCCGAACAGGAGGAACAGGCGCACGCGCTCGAGCGTGCTCTCCAGGTCCGACAGGCGCCGCGCGTACTGGACGCGGATGACGCCCGCGTAGGGGAGGGGGAGGGCGACCGTGCGCGTCTCGACCCGGTAGCCGTCGACCTCCTGGGTCGGCACGAACGGGTCGGTCGCCAGGTCCGGCGCGTTGGAGCTCGTGCGCAGGACGCGCCCGTCCTGGGTCAGCAGCCGGATGACCGCGTGCCCCGACCCGGCGTAGAGGTCGAGCGTCGACTGCGTCGGGCGCACGAGCTTGTTGTCCTCGATGCGCAGGGTCAGGTGGTCGGTGAGGTTGATCACCCCGGCCTGGACGTCGTGCTCGAAGTCGGAGCGGATGCGGTCGGACGTCAGCTCGCCGACGACGAGCGCGAACGTGCAGAGGATCGCGAACGTGAGGACGGCCGTCGTGCCCGCCAGCCGCCACCGGATCGGGATCCGCTCAAGCACGCAGCACGTACCCCGCTCCGCGGATCGTGTGCAGCAGCCGGGGCTCGCCGCCCGCCTCGAGCTTGCGGCGCAGGTTGGAGACGAACACCTCGATCGTGTTCGTCGTCGAGAACGGGTCGTAGCCCCACACCTCGTCGAGGAGGCGCTGGCGGGAGACGACGATGCGCTCGTTGCGCATGAGGAACTCCAGCAGCTCGAACTCGCGCTGGGTCAGCTCGATGTCGCGGTCCCCGCGGCGCACCTCGTGCGTGTCGGGGTTGAGCGTCAGGTCGCCGACGACGAGGTTCGCCTCGCCGCGCGGCGGCCGGCGGCGCAGCAGCGCGCGCATCCGGGCCAGCAGCTCCTGGCGCTCGAACGGCTTGACGAGGTAGTCGTCGGCGCCCGAGTCGAGCCCCTCGACGCGCGACTCCAGCGCGTCGCGGGCGGTGAGCATGAGGATCGGGACGTCGCCGTCGGCGCGGATGCGCTTGGCGACCTCGATCCCGTCCACCTTCGGCAGGCCGAGGTCGAGGAGCACGAGGTCGGGCAGGAACTGGCGCACGTCCTCCAGCGCCGCCTGTCCGTCGCGGGAGATGCGGACGTCGTAGCCCTCGAGGCGCAGCGACCGCTGCAGCGCGAGCGCGATGTCCTCGTCGTCCTCGACGACGAGCACGCGGGGGGAGCGACCTTCCATGGTGCTCAGCGTACGTCCCTCCACGGCGGCCAGCCTACGGGCGGACCTAAACGACAGGCAACGATCACCGGCCCTCCCCGTCGAGCGCGGCGAACAGCCTCAGCGCGAGGTCCGCGACCGGCGTCGCGTCCTGGTGCTGCGGCGACTGGTCGATGGCCGGCGCCGTGGTGCCGAGGACGACGATCGACGCGCGCCGCTGCGGGCTGTGGAGGACGATCGCGTTGTAGCCCGGGATCTCCAGGCCGTAGGCGCGCAGGCGGCGGCCCCGGTCGGGCGTGTCGATCCCGACGACGAGGCCGGGGAACCCGCTGGAGGCGATCTGGGCCTCGGCGAGCCGGTCGATCTCGGCGGGCAGCGCCGGGTCGGGCTCCTGCGCGGCGGCGGGGACGGCGGTCGCGAGCGCGAGCACGACCGCGAGCGCGAGCGTCGGACGGGTCATGGCTCCTCCCGGGACGGATGTCCTCGCGCGCACCCTGCCGGGGAGCGCGCGGGCCGGAGGGGAACGGGCGCGCGCGTCGAAGAGGCGGCCCGATGGCCGCCAAGAAGAAGCCGAAGCCGCGCACCCGCGCGCGGCGCTCGCCTGCCCGCAAGCCGCTGCTCGAGCAGCGCCAGCTCGACCTCCTCGGCCTGGGCCTCATCGCCCTGGGCGTCTTCCTCGCGTTCCTGCTCTACGGCGACTGGCAGGGCGGCAAGATGGGCGAGGCGCTCGTCGAGGGCCTCGCGCTGGCGGTCGGGACGGTCCGCTACGTCGCGCCGCCCGCGGCCGTCGTCGCCGGCGCCATCCTCATCCTGCGCCCGGTCCTGCCCGCCGTGCGGCCCTTTCGGTCCGGCGCGGTCTGCCTGCTCGCCGGGCTGACGCTCGCGCTCGCCGCCGGCACGCTCGGCCTCGGGCCGGGCGGCTCGGCCGTCTCCTGGGACCCCGACTGGATCAAGGCCCGCGGCGGCGGCCTCGGCGAGGCGATCTACGAGGTCACGCACACGCTCGTCGGCACGGTCGGCAGCCACATCGCCGCGCTCTTCCTCCTCGTCGCCGCCGTCCTGCTGCTCACCGGCGCGTCGGTCGCCGGGGTGCTGAAGGCCACCTCCAGCCAGGTCGCCGACACGACCCGCTCGCTGCGCGCCGCCCGCCCGCCGGCCAAGCGGCGCCGCGGCGAGGGCGCGACGAGCTCGCGCCGGCTCACCGTCCCCGAGCCCGACGACGGCGAGCCGATCGTCCGCCGCGGCGCCAAGCGCCGGGTCGAGGACCTCCAGGAGCGCTTCGCCGACGTCTTCGACGAGCAGGCGGCGCCGGCGGCCGACGCCGACGCCGCCGACCCGGTCGCCGAGCGGTCGTTCTTCGACGAGCCGGCCGAGCCCGAGGCGCCCGAGCCGGACCCGTTCGCCGACCCCGGGCTCCCCGAGCCGGAGGCCGAGGCGGAGCCCGGCGGCGCGCTCGACGTCGCGGACGTCGCCGAGGACGAGCCCGAGCCGCCCGCCGGCGCGACCGCGATCGAGGTCGGCCCCGAGGACCTCACGCCGCAGGGCCGCTACCGCGCCTCGGTCACCGACAGCCCCGACTTCGTCTGGCGCCGCCCGAGCCCGTCGCTGCTGACGCGCTCCTCGCCCGACCAGGTCCGGCCCGACACCGCCGGCCAGGAGAAGACGGCCCGCGCGCTCATCGAGGCGCTCGGCCACTTCGGGATCGAGGCGAAGGTCGTCGGCACCGTCGCCGGCCCGCACATCACCCGCTACGAGGTGCGCCTGGCGCCGGGCGTGAAGATGAGCAAGGTCGCCAACCTCAAGGACGACCTCGCCTACGCGCTCGCCGCCACCGAGATCCGCATCCTCGCCCCGATCCCGGGCAAGACCGCGGTCGGCGTCGAGGTGCCCAACGAGCAGCGGCGCATCGTCCGCCTCGGCGACGTCATGGGCGAGCGGCCCGCCGACTGGTCGCCGCTCACCGTCTGGCTGGGCAAGGACGTCGCCGGGCGCGCGATCGGCGCCGACCTGGCGAAGATGCCGCACCTGCTCGTGGCCGGCACGACCGGCGCCGGCAAGTCCGGCTGCGTGAACGCGATGCTGTCGTCGATCCTGCTCAACGCGACGCCGCATGAGGTCCGCCTCGTCCTCGTCGACCCCAAGCAGGTCGAGCTCAACCACTACGAGGGCATCCCGCACCTGCTGACGCCGGTGATCACGCACCCGCGCGTCGCCGCCAACGCGCTCCAGAACCTCGTCAAGGAGATGGAGGACCGCTACGCGACGATGTCGCTGGCCAAGACGCGCAACCTCCCCGAGCTGAACCGGCGGCGCGAGGAGCGCGGCGAGCAGCCGCTGCCGTACATCCTGTGCGTCATCGACGAGCTCGCCGACCTCATGATGGTCGCGCCGGCCGACGTCGAGGACTCGATCATCCGCCTCGCCCAGAAGGCGCGCGCGGTCGGCATCCACCTCGTCCTCGCGACGCAGTCGCCGCGCGTCGACGTCATCACCGGCATGATCAAGGCGAACGTCCCGTCGCGGATCGCCTTCGCCGTGAGCTCGCAGACCGACTCCCGGGTCATCCTCGACCAGAACGGCGCCGAGTCGCTGCTCGGCAAGGGCGACATGCTCTTCTCGCCGGTCGGCTCCTCGCGGCTGCAGCGCATCCAGGGCGCGTTCATCGACGAGCCGCAGATCGAGGCGATCACCGAGTTCTGGCGCCGCCAGGGCGAGCCGGAGATGCGCGAGGACCTGCTCGAGGAGGTCGAGGACGAGGCGGCCGAGGAGACGCCCGAGCGCGACGAGTTCGACCCCGACGAGGATCCGCTGCTCGAGGACGCCATCCGCCTGGTCGCCGAGATGGGCACCGCGTCGACCTCGATGCTGCAGCGGCGCCTCCGGCTCGGGTACACGCGCGCGGGGCGCCTGATCGACATGCTCGAGCGGCGCGGCGTGATCTCCGGCTACGAGGGCTCCAAGCCGCGCCAGGTGCTCGTCGGCCCCGCCGACGCCGAGCGCTTCATCGCCGCGATGCGCGAAGGCGCGTCCGGCGGCGCGCCGCCCGCGAAGGACCCCGTCCCCGTGCCCGACGACGAGTAGCCTCCACGGCCGATGGCGGAGATCGGGGCCACGCTGCGGGAAGCGCGGATGCGCGCCCGCATCGACATCTCGGAGATCGAGGCGCAGACGAAGATCCGCGCCAAGTACCTGCGGGCGCTCGAGAACGAGGAGTGGGACCTGCTGCCCGGTCCCACGTACGTCAAGAGCTTCCTGCGCACCTACGCCGACGCGCTGCACCTCGACGGCAAGCGGCTCGTCGAGGAGTACAAGCTCCAGCACGAGCGCCTCAGCGACGTCGAGCTGCAGCCGATCGCCCCGCCCGGGTCGCGGCTGCGCGAGCCGCGCGGCCGCTTCGGGCGCGGCTGGATCGTCCTCGCCGTCGTCGTCATCGCGCTCGGCGCGTTCTGGTACCTCGGCACCCGCGGCGGCGACGACGGCGACGGCGGCGGCGAGGCCGCGACGACGACGGTCGCCACGACGCCGACGACCCCGCAGGAGGAGCGCGGCGAGCGGACGGCGGCCGGCGAGCAGGAGCGCGAGCGGCGGCGCCCGCGGCGGATCCGGCTGCAGATCATCCCGCAGGGGGCCGTGTACGTCTGCCTCGAGGCCGACGGCGAGCCGGTCGTCAACCAGCAGGTGCTCGAGGCCGGGCAGGACACCGAGGTCTTCCGCGCCCGCCGCTTCGACGTGACGCTCGGCAACGGGGCCGCGATCATCCGCGTCAACGGCCGCGACTTCGACGTGCCCGACTCGTCGCAGCCGCTCGGCTACCGGTTCACCGCGCGCGGGCGCACCGAGCTGTCGGAGGAGCGCCGCCCGACCTGCGGGGCGTGACGATGACGCCGCGCGCCGGGATCGTCGTCACCGGGACGGAGGTCCTCACCGGGCGCGTCCTGGACCGCAACGGCGGCTGGGTCAGCGAGCGGCTGCGCGAGCTCGGGGTCGACCACGCCTCCACGCTCGTCGTCGGCGACCGTGACGAGGACATGCTCGAGGCGTTGCGGTTCATGGTCGACCGCGGCATGTCGCTGATCGTCACGACCGGCGGCCTGGGGCCGACCGAGGACGACCGCACGGCGGAGATCGTCGGGCGCTTCCAGGGCCGCGAGATGGTCCTCGACGAGCCGACCGAGGCCCGCATCTGGGAGATCCTGTCCGGGCTGCGCCGGCGCTGGCCGAACCTCGACGAGGCGGCGATCCGGGCCGCGAACCGCAAGCAGGCGATCGTCCCGCGGGGCGCCGAGATCCTCGCCCCGGTCGGCACTGCGCCGGGGCTCGTCGTCCCGCCCGCCGAGGGCCGGTCGGGGCCGACGATCGTCGTGCTGCCCGGCCCGCCGCGCGAGCTGCAGGAGATGTGGCCGGCCGCCGTCGCGACCGAGGGCTTCCGGGCCGCGATCGCCGGCGCGACGACGTACCGCCACAGGACGCTGCGCCTGTTCGGGCTGCCGGAGTCGGAGATCGCCGGGACGCTGCGCGCCGCCCGGGCCGAGGGCGTCGACCTCGACCGGCTGGAGATCACCACCTGCCTGCGGCGCGGCGAGATCGAGGTCGTCACCCGCTGGGAGCCCGATGCCGACGACGTCTACGCCGCCTTCGAGACCGTCGTCCGCGCCCGCCACGCCGACACGCTCTTCTCCGACGACGGCCGCTCGATCGACGAGATCGTCGCCGCCGAGCTGCGGGCGCGGAAGCTGACCGTGGCGGTGGCCGAGTCGTGCACCGGCGGCCTGCTGTCGGGCCGCCTGACCGAGCTCGACGGCGCGTCGGCGACCTTTCCCGGCGGCCTCGTCGTCTACGCCAACGAGGCGAAGACGCGCCTGGCCGGCGTGGACCCGGCGCTCATCGCCGAGCACGGCGCGGTGTCGGCCCAGGTCGCCGAGGCGCTGGCCGACGGGGCGCGGACCCAGCTCGCGGCCGCGATCGGCATCGGCGTGACCGGGATCGCCGGGCCGACGGGCGGGACGCCGGAGAAGCCGGTCGGCACGGTGTGGCTCTCGGTCGCCGGCAACGACGGGGCGCGCCTGACCCGCCACGTGCGCCTGCCCGGCTCGCGGGCCGACGTGCGCGACCGCTCGACGACCGTCGCCCTGCACCTGCTGCGGCGGCTGCTGGCGGGGGAGTCGGACTGACGTGCGCGTCTTCGTCGCCGCCGAGCTGCCTCGGCCGGTGGCGGAGCGGCTGGCGGCCTGGGCGCCGCGCGACGGGGCGCTGCGGCCGGTCGCCGTCGAGTCCCTGCACCTGACCCTCGCGTTCCTGGGGGAGCGCGGCGCGGGCGAGGCGGCCGCGGCCGGCGCGCTGCTGGCCGAGGTCGCGCGGCCGGTCCGCGCGCTCGCGCTCGGCGGCGCGGTGTGGCTGCCGGCGCGGCGCCCGCGCGTCCTCGCCGTGCGGATCGAGGACGGCGACGGGGCGCTGGCCGCGCTGCAGGGCGCGCTGGCGGCGGGCCTGGCGCGGGCGATCGGCTTCGAGCCCGACCGCCGGCCGTACCTGCCGCACGTCACCGTCGCGCGCGTGCGCGGGGCGGTGGGCCGGGGGCTGCGGGCCGCCGTCGCGGCGTCGCCGCCGCCCGCGCGGGCGGTCGGGACGTTCGCGGCGACCGGCGTCGCGCTCGTGCGCTCGCACCTCGGGCGGGGGCCCGCGCGCTACGAGACGCTCGAGCGGGCTGCATTGTAGCCGTCGCGCGACGGATCCGACGCGAACACCTGTTTCCCCGCGATCCGTCCGGTGGGACGCTCACGATGTGTCCAGTCCATCAACGGGAAAGGCTTGAGATGAGCGTCACCGACCAGGAGAAGGCCGCGAAGGCCCGCGACGCAGCCCTCCAGGGGGCGCTCGCGCAGATCGAGAAGCAGTTCGGCAAGGGCTCGGTCATGCGCATGGGCGACGAGGGCGCGCGCGTGAAGGTCAGCGCGGTGCCAACCGGGGCGCTGTCGCTCGACATCGCGCTGGGCATCGGCGGCGTCCCGCGCGGGCGCATCGTCGAGGTGTTCGGGCCGGAGTCGTCCGGCAAGACGACGCTGATGTACCACATCATCGCCGAGGCCCAGAAGCTCGGCGGCGTGTGCGCGTTCATCGACGCCGAGCACGCGATGGACCCGCTCTACGCGAAGGCGATCGGCGTCGACATCGACGAGCTGCTCGTCTCCCAGCCCGACCACGGCGAGCAGGCGCTGGAGATCGCCGACATGCTCGTGCGCTCCGCCGCCGTCGACGTCGTCGCCGTCGACTCGGTCGCGGCGCTGACGCCGCGGGCCGAGCTCGAGGGCCAGATGGGCGACACGACCGTCGGCCTCCAAGCGCGGATGATGAGCCAGGCGATGCGCAAGCTCGCGGGCAACCTGAACCGCACGAACACGCTCTGCCTGTTCACGAACCAGATCCGCGAGAAGGTCGGCGTCATGTTCGGCTCGCCCGAGACGCAGCCGGGCGGCCGCGCGCTGAAGTTCTACGCCTCCCAGCGCCTCGACATCCGCCGCATCGAGACGCTCAAGGAGGGGACCGAGGCGATCGGCAACCGCGTGCGGGTGAAGGTCGTCAAGAACAAGGTCGCCCCGCCGTTCCGCCAGGCCGAGTTCGACATCGAGTTCGGCAAGGGCATCTCGACGTCGGGCTGCATCCTCGACCTCGCGCTCGAGCACGACATCGTCCAGAAGTCGGGCTCGTTCTTCTCCTACGGGGGCGAGCGGCTCGGCCAAGGGCGCAACAACGCGAAGGCGTTCCTCGACGAGCACCCCGAGGTGGCCGAGGAGATCGAGGGCAGGATCTACGCCGCGCTGGGCATCGACCGCGACGGCGTCGCGCCGATCGACGCCGGCGAGGACGTCGCGCCGGAGATGCCCGAGGAGGCGCTCGCCTGATGGGGCGTGGCGCCGGCCGCGGGGCGGTGCGGCGGTGAGCGGGCTCCACCTCACGGCGATCGACCTCGACATCGACGTCGACGTCCCGGTCCCGTCGCCGGCGCCGGACCCCGAGGTGCGCCTGCAGCGGGCGCTCGCCGCCGCCTACCGCTACCTGGCGCGGCGCGCCCGCACGGTCAGCGAGGTGCGCCGCCACCTCGAGGGCAGGCGGGTCGAGCCGGCGACGATCGACCAGGTCATCGCCGAGCTGCAGGAG
>JADGIB010000387.1 GCA_019683665.1 Solirubrobacteraceae bacterium | reverse complement strand
CCCGGGGCGTGGTGGGCGGGGGGCGGGGCGGGGGGGCGGGCGGGGGGGGGGGGGGCGGCGAGGCGCGCCGCGCCGAGGCCCGCGCACCAGAGCCGGGGTCGCATGGCGCGACCCTACCGGCGCGGCAGCGCCCGCGGGGACGGATCCCGCCGCCCCGCGCTCAGCCGCGGCCGACGCGGTGCTCGTGCATCGCGCGCAGGACCTCGTCGGCTCCGAGCGCCGGCCCGGGCAGCGGCTCGGCCGCGTCGCGGCGCGGGCGCAGGCCGTCGAGGAGGATGCCGAGGACCCGGGCCCAGACGTCGGGGGCGACGTCGCCGGCCCAGTCCATGACGCCGCCGATCGCGACCTGCATGAGGAGGATGTCGGTGGCGACGAGGTCGTCGCGCAGGACGCCGGCCGCCTGCGCCCGGTCGACGAGCTCGGTGACGAGCGGATGCAGGGCGTCGCGGGTGCGCTCGATCTCGCAGCGGGCGCGGCCGGTGCTGAGCAGCAGCTGCTTGAGGCCGCGGTCGGCGGCCGCGCGGTGGCACATCTCCTCGAGGAACGTGACGACGCCCTCCCACGGGTCGTCGAGCGCCAGGCACCGCTGGGCGAGGCCGATGACGCCGTTCATCTCGTCCTCGAACAGGGCGGAGACGAGCTGGTCGCGGTCGGGGAAGCGCCGGTAGACGGTCCCCACCCCCACGCCGGCGGCGCGGGCGATCTCGTCCATCGAGACGTCGAGCCCGCGCTCGGCGAACACGGTGCGCGCCGCGGCGAGGATGCGCCGGCGGTTGCGCTCGGCGTCCCGCCGCAGCGGACGCTCGACGGGTGTGCTCATGGTCACGATGCTACACGAAGCGGAGAACATGCCTCCGCTTTCCTGCTACCCTGACCGAAGTTGAGACCGGCCCTCCGCTTCGAGCCTTCGACCCCGTCCGAATGACCCAATCCCCCAACCCGCACCACGCGCGGCGCTGGTGGATCCTCGCGATCCTCGGCGTCTCCCAGCTCATGGTGGTCCTCGACGCGACCATCGTGAACATCGCCCTGCCCTCCGCGCAGGAGTCGCTGGGCTTCAGCGACGACAACCGCCAGTGGATCGTCACCGCCTACGCGCTCGCGTTCGGCTCGCTCCTGCTCATCGGCGGGCGCATCGGCGACCTGTTCGGCCGCCGCCAGGTGTTCATCGCCGGCCTGCTCGGCTTCGCCGTCGCGTCCGGCATCGGCGGCGCCGCCCAGAGCTTCGGCGTCCTCGTCTTCGCCCGCGCCCTGCAGGGCGTCTTCGGCGCGCTGCTCGCCCCGGCCGCGCTGTCGCTGCTGACGAACACGTTCACCGAGCCGACCGAGCGCGGCAAGGCGTTCGGCATCTTCGGCGCGATCGCCGGCTCCGGCGGCGCCGTCGGCCTCCTGCTCGGCGGCGTCCTCACCGAGTACCTGAGCTGGCGCTGGGCGATGTACGTGAACCTGTTCTTCGCGATCCCGTCGGCGGCCGCCGCGCTCGCGCTCATCCGCTCGATCCCGCACCCGGACCGCCCGCGTCTGGACATCCCCGGCACGGTCGCCGCCAGCGCCGGCCTGTTCCTGATCGTCTACGGGTTCTCGCAGGCCGAGACGCGCGGCTGGGGCGACGAGGTCACGATCGGCTGCCTCGTCGCCGGCGTCGTCCTGCTCGCCGCCTTCACGTGGCTGCAGACCCGGGTCGCCGCGCCGCTCGTGCCGCTGCGCGTCCTCCTGGACCGCAACCGCGGCACCGCGTACCTGGCGATGGGCATCGCCGGCGCGGGCATGTTCGGCGTCTTCCTGTTCCTGACGTACTACCTGCAGCGCACGCTCGGCATGTCGCCGATCGAGACCGGCCTCGCCTTCATGCCGATGGCCGCGACGATCATGATCACCGCGACGACGACGAACGCCAAGCTCGTCCCGCGCTTCGGCCCGCGCCCGCTCGTCGCGCTCGGCATGGCGTTCGCCGCGGCGGCGATGGTCGTCCTGGCCCAGCTCGACGTCGACTCGTCCTACGCCGGGCACGTCCTGCCCGCCCTCATCCTCCAGGGCATCGGCATGGGCCTGATCTTCGCCCCGAACATGGCGATCGGCACGCTCGGCGTCGCCCCGCACGACGCCGGCATCGCCTCGGCGCTGCTGAACGTCGGCCAGCAGGTCGGCGGCTCGATGGGCACCGCCCTGCTGAGCACGCTGTCGGCCAGCGCGGTCACCTCGTTCATGGCCGGCAAGACGCCGACCCCGGCCCTCGCCGAGCAGGCGGCGGTGCACGGGTTCACGACCGCCTTCTGGTGGTCGGCGGCGATCTTCGTCGTCGGCGCGATCGTCTCGGCCGCCCTGTTCCGCAGCGGCGCTCCCGAGGTCGAACCGAGCGCGGAGCCGGTGCTCGCGCACTGAGACCGCATCCGGCGCGCGGGGACGCTACCCTGCATCCCCGTCCCGCGGATGTGGCGGAATTGGTAGACGCGCAGGCTTCAGGTGCCTGTGTCCTTCGGGACGTGGAGGTTCGAGTCCTCTCATCCGCACTTCGTCGCCCCGTCTGACCAGCAGCGGTCAGGCGGGGCGAACGCCGTTCCGGGGCCGCGTGCGCGCCTCGTCCGGGCGCGGGCGGCGGGCGGGGACTCGTCCTCGCACGTCGCCTCCGCCCGGCAGTGGAGGTGGCGGCGGGCTCGTATACACATCTGA
>JADGIB010000386.1 GCA_019683665.1 Solirubrobacteraceae bacterium | reverse complement strand
GCGTCCACCACGTCGGCGCGACGGTCGCCGACGTGGACGCCGCGCTGGCGTTCTGGGAGCCGTTCCTCGGGGTCGAGGCCCGCTTCCGGGGGCTGCTCTCGCGCCCGTACCTGGGGCGGTCGGTCGGCCATCCGGGCGTGGAGATCGACGCCGCGATCGTCGACCTGCCCGGCGGCGGTGTGCTCGAGCTGCTCGACTACCGCCTCGACGGGCGCCGCGCCGGCGACGACGACACGAAGCACCCCGGCAACGTCCACCTGTGCCTCGCGGTCGCCGACGCCGGCGCCGCCTTCGCCCGGGCGGTCGGGCTCGGCGCGCGCCCGGTGAACCCCGACGGGCCCGTCGACGTCGACGCCGGGCCCAACCGCGGGGCGCGCGTCGCCTACCTCCGCGTCCACGACGGGATCAGCGTGGAGCTCTTCCAGCCGCCGAGCTGAGCGGCGATGCGCATCGGCGTCGACGCCTACAGCTACCACCGCCTCCTCGGGGAGGTGCGCCCGGGCGAGCGGCCGCCGCCGGCGCGGCTGGCCGGCGCGGAGGCCCTCGTGGCCGAGATGGTCGACGCCGGCGCCGAGGTCCTGTCGCTGGAGACGGTGTTCCTCGACCCGCCGGCCCGGCTGGACGCGGGCGCGCTGGTCGCCGCCGCCCGCGGGCGCGAGCTGGCGATCGCGTGGGGGCACCCCTACGGCCTGCGCTGGGGCGCCGACCCGGCGGCGCTGGCCGACCTGCTGGCCTGGATCGACCTGGCCCCGCGGCTCGGGGCGCGCATCGTCCGCTGCGTGGCGGCGCATCCCGCGCTGCGCGACGGGCCGGTGCCGCAGTCGCGCCTCGACGCGACGGCGCTCGCGCTCAGGCGCGCGTGCGGGCGCGCGCGCCCGCACGGCCTCGTCCTGGCCCTGGAGAACCACGCGGACCTCGACACGGGCGAGCTGCTCGCGCTCCTCGACGCCGTGCCCGGGCTCGCCGTCTGCCTGGACACCGCGAACGCGCTGCGGGTCGGCGACGACCCGGTCGCGCTCGCCGCCGCGGTGGCCGCCCGGGTGGCGATCGTCCACCTGAAGGACGTCGCGGAGCACCGGCCCGCGAGGTCGGGCGCCCGCTCGGGCGGCGGCCCGGAGCGCGAGGCGTGCCGTCTCGCGGGGCCGGTCTCGGTCCCCTACGGCACCGGGGTCGTCGACCTGGCCGGCGTCCTCGACGCGCTCGAGGCGGGCGGCGCGCCGGCGGACCTGCCGGTGTGCGTCGAGCTGGCCCAGCTCGGCCCCGGGGCAGTCGACGAGCGGCTGCTCGTCCGCCAGGGCGTCGCCTGGCTGGCGGCGCAGCGGCGCGCGCGGTTGGCGCTTGACACGTCCGACTCGGCGCAGGTATCGTGCCCGGAAACGGTTCCGGTTGCGATTCCGGTACAGCTTCACACGGAGGAGGGGACATGACCCGTTGGCGTGTGGGCCTGACGGCCGCCGTGGTGGCCGCGCTGGCCCTGGGAACGGCCGCCTGTGGCAGCGGCAGCGAAGACGAGAAGACGACGGCCGCCGACACCGGCACCGCCGCGAGCACGCAGGCCGCCTCGCCGACCACGCCCGAGCCCGCGGCCGAGGAGGTGGTGGTCCCCAACGCCGCCGAGTTCGAGGAGGCCGTGCCGGGAAGCGGCGACGGGCTGAAGATCGGCTACATCTCCCTCGGCGACCAGGTTCCGTTCGTGAAGCTGGTCTCCGACAACATCAAGGCCGAGGCGAAGGCCGCGGGCGCCGACCTCGTCTTCTGCGACTCGCAGCTCGACGCCGCCAAGGCGCTCGACTGCGCGAAGAACTTCAAGACGCAGGGGGTCGACGCGATCATCAACTTCCAGGTCGACGAGAAGTCCGCGCCGCGCATCTGTGCCGCCGGCCCCGACGTCCCGACGATCGCGATCGACATCAACCAGAAGCCGTGCCAGGTCGCCTTCGTCGGCGCCGCCAACCGCGCCGCCGGCGAGATCGCGGGCGTCGCGATGGGCGAGTACTTCAAGGAGAAGTTCAACTGCGAGCACGACGCGGTCGTGTCGATGCAGCAGCCCGCGGCCGGCGTCGTGAACGAGGAGCGCTCCGGCGGCGCGATCGAGGGCTTCGAGCGCATCTGCGGCAAGGCGAGGAACCTGAAGGTCGTCGACGGCGGCGGCACGATCGAGGGCGGCCAGAAGAAGTTCGCCGACGTGCTGACGTCGCTGCCGGGGCAGGACAAGATCGTCGTCCTCTCCCTGAACGACGACATGGCGCTCGGCGCGCTGGCGGCCGCGAAGGCGCAGGGCCGTGAGAAGGACCTGTACCTGGCCGGCCAGGGGGCCGACCCGACCGCGCACTGCGAGCTGGCCAAGAACGAGCACTGGGTGGCCGACGCCGCGTACTTCCCGGAGCGCTACGGCCAGATCGCCGTGCCCGCCGCGATCCGGGCCGCGAAGGGCGAGGAGGTCAAGCCCGAGCTCTTCGTCCCGCACGTCGCGATCACCGGCGAGAACATCGCCGAGTACTACGACGTCTCGAAGTGCTGAGGCGGTCGCGCCTGGATGCTGGACGACGGTGAGATGACGGAGCCCTTCCGCCTCCAGGCGCGGGCCATCCGGAAGTCCTTCGGCGGCGTCGAGGTCCTCCACGGCGTGGACCTCGACGCCATCGGCGGCTCCGTGCTCGCCCTCCTGGGCGAGAACGGAGC